>CAYYAA010000060.1:0-13246 GCA_964469875.1 uncultured Bacteroides sp. | reverse complement strand
CCTTGCGGCGTGTCGCGTTCTCCTTATTTTGCATTGTTTGAAGTATCTGTTCGGCGTTGCCGGTCATTTGCTGCTGTTGTTGTTGCTGCTGTTGGTCTTGTTGCTGATTTTGATTCTGCTGTTGTTGCTGCTGTTGCTGCTGGTCTTGCTGTTGCTGGTCATTGTTTTTGTCATCCTTGTTGTCCTTATTATCGTCTTTGTTTTGCTGCTTTAATTGAGCAAGACGCAGGTTCTGACGTGCTTTAAGGTTGTCCGGATTGATGCGCAACGAGCCTTTGTACATCTCGATTGCTTTGCCATAGTCTTCATCATTAAAGGCCATGTTGCCGAGATTGTAGTAGGATTTAGCGGCAAGTGATTTGTCGGTGTTTATGCGTGTTATATCTTGGAAAAGCTCGGAAGCAGCCTTGCGAGGGTCGTTCTCCTTGCCTTTGTTATCGTCTGATGCGAGATTTGTCAGCGCCACTGCTTTGTTAAACATCGCAGTCTGTGAGGAGGGATTTGCGCTGAGAGCTTTCTCATACAAGCCGAGAGCTTCATGATAGTTGCCGGAATTAAATTTCTCATTTCCGGCTTTAATGAAGTTGCGTTCAGCCTTGGTTGACTCAGGCGCATCTGCTGCCCAAGTTGTTGCTGATGCTGCAAACATCATTAATATGATAGGGAATATACGTTTCATATCTTTCATGAACTACGCCATTACAGCTTTATTTACTAAAGAAATTAACATTTTTGAGCCAGCCGATTTTGCGGTCAAGAATGAATGTGTCAATCAAAAGCAGGATGAACGCAAACCATGCGAAGGTCGGGAATTGCTCTGCTCCTGCATTATATGTCACGCGCTTGAACTCTGACTTTTGCAGTGTCTCAAGTTGTGCCATAAGGTCTGATAATGCTGATGTGTTGCCACCGTTAAGATAGATGCCACCACCGGCTTCGGCAATTTGCTTTGCCAACTGCTCATTGATAGCTGTCGTAACGACTTGACCCTCTGCATCTCGCAGATACTCTCCTCGGCGTGTGCCTAAGGGTATCGGTGCGCCTTTGGCTGAACCTAAGCCAATTACGTTCACTTGTATGCCGTTGTCAGACGCCTCTTTTGCAGCATCTATTGCCGCACCTTCATGGTCTTCTGCATCGGTGATAAGTATGATAGATTTGTGAACGTCTTCAGATGTTGAGAACCCATTCATTGCCATCTTCATAGCTTGAGCTATGTCTGTGCCTTGGAACGAAATCATTGATGGCGTTAGGTCGTTGAGGTACATCTTTGCTGAGTAAAAGTCTGTTGTCAACGGCAATTGTGTTTTTGCATCACCGGCGAATACGATTAAGCCGACCTTATCATTACCCAATTTATCTATCATCTTTTCCAACAATAGACGTGCTCGGCTCAGGCGTGAGATGCCGTTTGGATCATCGTTTGATGACGCAAGCATTGAGTTTGAAACGTCAAACGCAATCATAACTTCGATGCCGCTGATTGTCGATTCTTGCTGCTTTTGTCCTGCTCGCGGACGTGCCAACACGATAACGAGCGCAGCGAGCGCAATGAGTTGCAGCGTGATTTTGATTGCCGGTTTATATCGTGACGCATCGGGCATCAAGGCGGCTAACACCTCCGGTCGTCCGAAGCGTTTGAGTTTGCGAGTGCGGCTTGCTCTTGCCCACCAATACAGCAACCCGAACACGATAACAAGCCCGAGTAAATATAGGTGGAGTGGATATGCGAAGTCAAACATAATATATAAGTTAAAATGTCTTTTTCGATAATTATTTTAAGGTATGGAGCGCACGACTGTATAGCGCAGGAGCAGCTCAAGAGCAAACAGACCTAACGCAAGCCATGCCCAGAACATATAATCATCTTCTGTGTGTGAGAAGTGCTTAACATCCATCTGTGTCTTTTCGAGAGCGTCAATTTCTGCGAAGACTTCTTCGAGCACCTTGTTGCCGGTAGCGCGGAAGTACTTACCTCCTGTGCTTTCTGCTATTGTTCGTAGGGTCGCTTCATCAATCACTACGGGTTGTGGCGTATATTCGATTTTGCCGAAGATGTTGCGAGTGGGGTAGGGCGCGTTACCGTTGGTGCCGATACCGATTGTATATATCTTTACACCTAACTCCTTCGCCACTTCTGAAGCTGATATTGGCGCTACAACACCCGTGTTGTTTGAACCGTCTGTCAACAAAATGATGCTCTTGCTTTTAGCCTTACCTTCTTTCAAGCGGTTTAGAGATGTCGCGATACCGTCGCCGATAGCTGTGCCGTCTTCGAGCATATCCATGTTGATGCTCTCGATGTAGCTGATAAGCTGTGAACGATCAACGGTCATGGGTACACCGGTTAAACTCTCACCGGCAAATATGACGATACCGATGTTATCTGATTCGCGACCTGCGACAAACTTACTTGCAACTTTTTTTGCCGCTTCCAAACGGTCAGGCTTGAAGTCACGTGCAAGCATACTTGATGAAACGTCAAGTGCAATCACGATATCTGTACCTTCTGTTGATGTCGTGCGCCAATTGTCTTTAAGTTGCGGACGCGCCAACACTATAATCAAACAGCCTAATGCTGCAAGACGTAGCACAAAGAGCAAGTGTCTGACATACTGCTTCCATGTGCGTGGCATCTTGGCAAATGCAGATGTCGATGACAACGCCATCGTCGCGTTGGCATTGCGTTGCTTCATTATGTACCAGATAATCAGCGGCACATATATGATAAAAATCCAAAGATAATGGGGATGAGCTAATTGCATTTTGCCTATTTATTTGTTGCTGATTTAACTTTTGAGGATTTGCCTTTCTTATTGGCATCTGTCTCCTTATCTTCGCCTTCCGCCGGCTCTACCGGCTTGGTCGTCTCAACAAAATTCATTGCCAAATTAAATGTCTTAATATTATCATCCGGCAATGGTCTGACTTTAGCAAACTTAACGAAGTCTGCTATCTCTAAAATTTGTTGTATCTGCTCTGTTGTCATCTTGGTTTCCTCATTGTGCTTGATAGCATAGAGGATTTGTGTTGATGACATTTCCATCGCATATATACCAAATCTGCCGTCAAGATACTGACGAAGAATTTCGGTTAGGCGAGTATAGTATTCTTTTTCTTGACCAAGTTCAGCCAATTTTTGCGTGCGTAACTCGTTGAGCTGTTGGACTGCAAGCTCATAAGGCGGAATAACCGGCTTACGTTTAATGATGATAGTGCCGTTCTTGCGATAGAGTAAGTAAAGTGCCAATCCTATTGCTATGACAGCGAGGCCGATAACAACCCAATACCACCAATCCGGGATTATATCATACCATCTGCTGTTTGGCGAGACGATAGTCTCCATAGGATTGATAGTCGTCAGCGAGTCGAGGTCTACCTCGGTCACTTTTAGTGTCACAATATCAGACTCGGCTGTATCTGTCCCTAACGCAAATCTGAAGGGCGGCAGTGTCACCATGCCGGGGTCAAATGCTTGTATCAAAATGTTGTAGTCAACACGGCTGCCGCCACCGGTCAGTGATGTCGTATCCGAATTGACTTCGATAATATCAACTCCGTGATATGTCGTGTTCGGCTTCAATTCTTCGACCGGAATAGCATTCGCCGTTGGCGCTGTTACACTTAGATGCACCATTGTGCGGTCACCCATTTCTATGACCGATGAATCGGCATTAGCTGTGACCTTAAAAGCTCCGGCAGCATTGGCTGTTATTGCCGATATAGCCAAAACCGATGCTATGATGCAAGAACGAAGAGAAGCAATATATGAGTTCATTATAGCCGTTAAGTTTAGATGGTTAGATGTCAACGTGTACCGCGAGTTTTAAACAATCCCATGAGGGCTTTTACATAGTCTTCATCTGTAGCAACAGAGATGTAATCGACGCGGCTATGCTGAAGCGTGTCTGCCATTTGCTGCTGACGATCATACCACCATTTGTCGTAGACTTTGCGCACTCGTGATGATGATGTGTCTATCCATTGCGTGTGACCTGTCTCAAGGTCTGCTACACGCATCAGTCCGACGTTAGGCAATTTCGCATCTCGTTTGTCATATACCTGCATTGCCATCATATCATGCTTGTTGCACGCGATTGTCAGCGGCTTTTCGTAGTCGTTTGCATCAATGAAGTCAGATATAAGGAACGTGGTGCAACGCTTTTTCATCGCATCAGTAAAGTATCGCAACGCCAACGCTATGTCTGTGCCGTTGCTTTGAGGTGTAAAGTCGAGCAGTTCACGGATAATAAACAAGATGTGCTTCTTGCCTTTTTTCGGAGGTATAAATTTCTCGATTTTGTCTGAGAAGAAGACTGCACCGATTTTATCGTTATTCTGTATTGCCGAGAATGCCAATGTCGCTGCAATTTCGGCTATCATCTGACGCTTCTCGTCACCGATGGCACCGAAGTTGCGGCTCGCTGATACATCGACAAGCAGCATTACCGTCAACTCGCGTTCCTCTTCATACACCTTTATATATGGGTGATTATGTCGAGCTGTTACGTTCCAATCAATATCGCGGATGTCATCGCCATATTGATATTCACGCACCTCCGAAAACATCATACCGCGTCCTTTGAATGCAGAGTGATATTCTCCGGCAAAGATGTTTTGTGAGAGTCCGCGAGATTTGATTTCGATTTTGCGAACTTTTTTCAGAAGTTCATTTGAATCCATATCTTAGCATTAGTGTTGATAATCTATCAGCTGACTTTTATTGTCATGCTGACATAATCAAGTGGTTGACCCGATTAGGGCACTTGCACCTTGTCGAGAATTTCGGTGATAATCTCGTCTGTTGTGATGTTGTTGGCTTCTGCCTCGTAGGTAACGCCAATACGGTGACGCAATACATCGTGGCATACTGCTATAACGTCTTCAGGAATTACAAAGCCGCGTTGGTGCAGGAAGGCATAGGCGCGTGCTGCGCGTGCCAAGCTGATTGATGCACGTGGCGATGCTCCAAATGAGATGATGCTTGTCAAGTCATTCAAACCATAATCAGCCGGGAAACGTGTCGCAAACACGATGTCAACTATATAGCGCTCAATCTTTTCGTCAACATAGATTTGTTCTACGACTTTTTGTGCCTCGATAATTTCTTGTGGCTTGAGCATCGGGGTGACGTTGCGCTTCTCGTTTGAGATATTTTGACGGATGATGATGCGCTCATCTTCTTTTGACGGATAACCGATTACGACTTTCATCAAGAAACGGTCAACTTGTGCTTCTGGCAGCGGATATGTACCTTCTTGCTCGATAGGGTTCTGGGTCGCCATTACGAGGAAGGGTTCATCAAGACCGAAAGTGTTATCGCCGATTGTGACTTGGCGTTCCTGCATTGCTTCGAGAAGTGCACTTTGCACTTTTGCCGGAGCACGGTTAATTTCATCCGCCAATACGAAGTTTGCAAAAATCGGGCCTTGTTTAACTTGGAATTGTTCGCTCTTTACGCTGTAAACCATTGTACCGACAACATCAGCAGGCAACAAGTCCGGCGTGAACTGAATACGGCTGTATTTAGCGTCAATTAGTTGTGCAAGAGTCTTGATTGCTAATGTTTTTGCGAGACCGGGGACACCTTCCAACAGTACGTGACCGTTTGACAGAAGGGCTATCAATAATGATTCCACCAAGTGCTTTTGACCAACAATTGTTTGGTCCATACCATGTGTAATGATGTTGATAAAATCACTTTTGCTCGCAACGAGTGCGTTTAATTCTCTAATGTTGACTGAATCACTCATAGTCTGATTTATATAATGTCTTGTTTTATAATCAAATTAGTTTTTATTTCAAGGCAGTAGGTTAAACCTTAAATCCGCTGCAAAATTAATACTATAACAAACAATCTGTTAATTGGGTATGTTAAATTTGTCTATTTATCGTTTTGTTAAATTAACTATTAACTATTTTTATATCTCATTTCCAAAACCGTCTTGTTTTCATAATGAATGATAACATGACGGTTGGAATAGCTTAGTTGGCACTATTAACAGTGTGCACTGATAGCTTGTTGTCAATCAGATTGTTATTTGTGCTCTGGAGCAACGCTTTTGCCCAAATTTGCATCTTTGTTACCTCGTTTTTGTCATAATTGCTTATGGCAGATGAGAGCGCTTGGTCCTCGGTAATGTCATATACGCGGTCAATATTCATCGTCTCGGCATTTAGTAGCACTGCATATTGTGTGCTTATGACGATATATTGATTGTTTGCCAATAATATTCCGTAGTGCTCAACTGTTGTATCGCGTATGTCACAACCGATACTGACAAAGTCTTTGTCATATCCTATAAGCGAAAGTAGTGTAGCAGGTATGTCAAATTGCGTCATTACACGGTCGTTAATTCGTTCCGGTGAAATAGAGCCGTCAGGAGTGTAAACAATAAACGGTATATGATTTTTGATGTATGGAGTATCATATTTTGTATCAGTTAAATCACGGCAGCCGTGGTCTCCTGTGATAACAAAAATCGTATTCTTATACCACGGCTCACGTTTGGCAAGGTCAAAGAGATGGCGTAGCGCGCGGTCTGTGTACTCAATGCCGCGTTCCGGTCGGTCTGTGCCATATTTATATCCGCTTGCGTTCCAGTATTCCGGCGTGTTAAATGGTCCGTGAGAAGTAACTGAGAACCATGTCGCAAAGAATGGCTCTATCTTATCTCCTTTTGAAATGTCATTAATGGCATACTCAATCATTGCATGGTCATATATGCCCCATGTGCCGTCAAAATCTGCATCATTATTGTATGTGTCGCGGTCAAATGTTTGCTCAAAACCGCAAGCATGTGCCATCTGGTCTATATTAAATGACCCATGCGAACAACCATAATAAAACATCGTGCGATAGCCGTCTTTATGAAGTAATGCGGCAGGCGCGTCAAGTGTGTTATTGTTATAAGGCGAAAGCATATACAAGAAGGGGTCAAACGTAGGAAAACCGCCGAGTATTGCGCTTATACCTTCGATAGATCTTACTCCGGTAGTGATTGTGTGTTGACACACAAAACTTTTTGATGCAATCGAATCAAGAAATGGCATAATATTGCGCTTCGTGTCATTCTTGACTATGTTCAAGTTGTCGAGCCACAATTGTCCGCCACTCTCAATCACGATAAGAAATATGTTCTTTTTCTCGTATGGCTTTCCAGAACCACGATGTATTGTCTGGCGTTGCTGTGATAGCTGCTCGTCAGTGAAAAAGTCATATCGCTTTAAATCGTTATTCTTGTTGATTGAACGCAGTACGCAGAATGGGCTATTTAGCACTACATTGATTTGTGGAGCTGTGCGTATATTCCATGACGCATCCGCGATGGCGAGAGCTATGCCGTGACCTACGCGACCACGCATCCCGACAAAGCTAAGCATCCCGAGCAAAATAAATGTCAATGCCCGCTGCCATATCTTGAATTTAGCTGTCGTGATTGTCACGCGATGGTACAAAAAGATAAGCAACGCGGCAACTGCAATTATTAAGATAAATGCCCACCAATATCCGCTGAAATATGAGAATATGATGCCGAAAATATTTGAGTCTGATGCCATTTCGATGAGACTGTTCCATCTCATTCTCGCACCTGTAAATCTAAAATAGGGTATGTCACCAAGGTTAATGACGAGCATCACGATGTTTGTGATGTAATATATAAAGTCGCTAATGCGCAGATAAACTGCGTTCGTAGTGAACCTAAACGGCAGAATACGCATCGCGATAAATAATACATTAAAATATAGAACGGCCGTGAGATCAAAACGAAGTCCGTTAAGCGATAGCCACATCAACTCGCCGAAGCTGCTGACATCAACCATTGAAGCATTATAGGCAACAAATGCAAAACGTGTCAGCCATAACAGTAGTAGTGAGATAAAAACTTGATATATGGTAGCTATGTAAATGTTGCAGCTGAATTTCAATTTTGAATGCGTTTTCATTAGGAAGGTGTTTTGCTATTGGTCTAAAATATAGTGCAAATTTAGTGCATTTAACTTGACCATGCAAATATAAAAAGTCACCCGCGATACATTATTGCAATGTGTCGCGGGTGGCTTTATGATATTTCAAATCCTAAGCTCTATTTGAGTTTAGCGATAGAGAGCCTGTCTATGATTGCGTGATTGGTTTGCAGGTTCATGTTCTCGTTCTCTGAACGGAAGTCGATGGTTATTGTGTGCTTGCCTGCCGTCAATGGCGCTTGGACTTCGCTACTGTTGCCCCATTCACTCCAATTGCCAACTCCACGCTGCGGCATAACGATGATGCCTAATCGCTCACCGTCAACTGATACGGTGCGTATTGCGCATTTATTTTCTGTATTTACCGGACCATTGCCGTTAGCATAAATTGCCCTAATAGCATAGATGCCGGCTTTCGGTATTTCAACATCAACGTTGATAGCTGATGTGTTATGGTCAAGCTCAACAAATCCTTTGCCGTGGTAGCCCTTAATTTCGCTCTTGGGCTGATATGAAACTTCTGATGAACTCATCTGTGTCGTCTCGTTGGGCAGCTCAACAAGCATGGTGCTAACATTGCTCTGTGGTTGTGATGCAAAAGACTCTATGCCGTTGGAGCTTACGCCGATAACTTGATATTCTCCCGCTATTGTTGCCGGATATTGTGTCATATTGGTTTCCTGCACCTTAACACCATCGCGCAAAACAATGTAGTGGTCGATGTATTCTATTGGATTCCATTGCAGTAAGTTGTTGTAAGGTACGCCTTTGCCGTTTAACTCCGTACTATTGCTCAACCATGCTATTGGTGTGAGCGGCGCAGATGCGTTTGCAACATGATTTACTGTCATTGGCTCAATGTCATTATCTGCCATCGTGATAACAATCTCGTTTACGCCCTTGATATTGGCTGGAATAAATGGCTTATGCTCTTTGCCGTTTAAGGTGAAAGATTTTATCTCATTGCCATATCCCTTGACTGTGATATTGAGTGTGGCATTGCGATATTTGAAATTCTCAATCTTGCGCTCTGCTGATAATTTTTTCGGCACGAATGGTTTAAAACTCAAGCCGTTAGTCTCAAAGTTAATACCAAACAAGATGCGATGTGTGACGGCGATATTACCGGCTAAACACCACAGCATATTTGACGAGTTAAGCTCAGTCGCGATGTCACCGTTGTCGAGACGGAAGTTCTCTTTGTTTGTCGTGAATAAAGCTGCCGGACGATAGATTGAGCCGATAGCTTCGAGAACACCGGTCTCATTGCCAACCTTGGCATTTGCCATTGCCCAATATGCAGCGACCCATGGCCACAATGCGTTGTTGTGGTATGCTGTCATATCTGCAATTTGTGGATAGAAGATTGCTACGCCGTAGGGTGTGGTCGGATTGTTGCGTGTTATGCTCTCGGCTTTCTCTTTGTCTGCAACATCAAAAAGAATGCTGAGGGATTCGCCTAAGGTCTCGGCACGCGGATTTGTAATCATGTAATCGCGACCATAACGATACATCGCATAATAGCCTTTATTTTCAAGCCAAAGTTTATCATTCACGGCTTGGGTTATTTCGTTAGCTTTAGTTTCATAACTCTTTGCGTCAGCTTTCTTGCCGAGAATGGTGGCAATTTCTTGCAGGACTTTCAATGCTTGGATATGCACAACAGATGTGCCTAATGCCTCAGATTTATAGATGTCGGCGGTTTGCATCCAGCGTGGGTAGCTTTGCTCGCGCCAATCAATAAATGAAGTCTCTCCCCTGACAAGCCCTGACTTGCCATAAAGTGTAGCAAAGTCATCTTCCATTGAATCACGGATAATGGGGTAGATGTATTCGAGCCATGAACGCTCCCCTGTTACTTTGTATAATTCAAAAGCCGCAACTGCCCAAATCATGCGGTCTGAGCTTACCGGCCATGCACCGCCGCTGCCGGTGTCTTGTATTATGCGACCGCGTGGCGACACCTTCTTCATAAGTGACACCTTTGATGCGAGAGGTTGCATATATGCCATTGATAGTATGATGGAGTAGCTGACGTCACGTGTCCACACCCCCGCCCACTCTTTGCCGGTGCGGAGTGTCGTGTCAGGCTCGACTGCGTTGACCATTTCGTCAAGTCCCATGTTATAAATTGCAGTATGCAACTTGTTGGGCGTGATTAGTTTGGGGTAATCGCTGATGTCATTCTTTAAGGTCCATTTCTCGGAGATGGGCATGAAGTAACCCGGTTGTGCTGCATAGCTTGACTTAATCTCGTTTTCGCTTGTTGCCCATGCTGCGTATTTGCCTTGCCGGATTGTATCTCCGCTCCATTTGTATGCCTCCGTCTCTACGATTGTTTGCGCATTGAGTGCCAAACAACTCAATGTTGTCGCAAAGAGTAATACTGCTTTAGTCATGTGTAAAAGTATGATATATTTGAGGTTAGATTTTTATCGTCTGCGAATTTAGCAATTTTACATTTACTTTCAAAGTCTTGAATTGTAAAAGATTGTAATAGCCGTGATTTATTGCCCGAATTTTCGTAATTTTGCAATATAATGTGTCGGATAAAGTTATAATAATTGAGACTAATTGTATGATAGAGACATTTAATAGTTGTCTTAACTTTGCATCATAATTTTTTCTGAAGACACTATATTTTTTTAATGAACAAGCTACTTTATAATATTTCATTACTTGCTTTATTCGGCGGTGTTGGCATATCGTCTTATGCTGCATCTCCCGAACAAACTGTCGATTCACTTCAAGAATCTACTGTGCTTGACGAAGTTGTCGTGCGCAGTTCCCGTGGTGTGCGCAAACTTAAAGGCGCAACTAATTCTGAAATGATTTCGGCTACCGAGCTTAAAAAAGCCGCTTGCTGCAACCTCGGAGAGAGCTTCACTACAAACCCATCTGTTGATGTTAGTTATACCGATGCCGCCACTGGCGCGCGTCAAATTAAGCTCCTCGGCTTATCCGGAACTTATGTGCAAATGCTTACCGAAAATATTCCTAACTTGCGTGGCGTTGCTGCACCTTATGGCTTAGGATATATCGCCGGGCCGTGGATGCAGTCCATCCAAGTATCTAAAGGCGCAAGTTCTGTCAAGAATGGCTATGAATCGGTGACAGGTCAAATTAACATCGAGATGAAAAAGCCGCAACTTGAACCATCTGTGGCTGTGAACGCCTATGTTGACGGAAACGCCAAAGCGGAACTGAATTTTACGGGAAATATGCACTTCGGCGAGCGTTGGTCAGGCGGTTTGCTTGTCCACGGTGAGAATATGTTTGAAAGTCACGACAGTGACGGTGACGGCTTTATTGATATGCCTAAGGTGCGTCAAGCTGCCATTCAAAATCGTTGGGCTTATCTTGGTGATAACTATGTCTTTCAAGCCTCGGCAAAATATATAGACGAACAGCGTCAGAGTGGTCAAGATGAATATCATTCTACTCCTCATCACGAAGGCTTGCCTCTTTACAAAATAGATATTGACACTCGTCGCGCCGAGTTCTTTACCAAAAACGCATACATTTTTGACAAAGAAAATGACGGCAATGTCGCCCTCATACTTTCAAGTAACTATCACAGCCAAGATGCGTCTTATGGCTACAAACTCTATGACGTGAAGCAGCTCGATGCTTATGCCTCGTTGATGTTTGAACGCAAGTGGAATGACCTCCATGCTCTTTCTACCGGTCTTAGCTTCAATTATGATAGCTTTCATCGTGGACTTAGACTTGAAAACGACGAGCAACTTTCACCGACTAAGGGCAAGGAACATGAATCTACTGCCGGCGGATATGCTCAATATACATTTAACAAGGACTCAAAACTTGTGGCAATGGCAGGTGTCAGATATGACTATTCATCGCTATATGGCTCAATGTTCACACCGCGTATTCACTTGCGTTGGAACGCCGCAGATGCCGCTTCGCTTCACGCATCTGTCGGACGCGGCTATCACTCTCCTCATGCACTCGAAGAGTACAATTACCTGCTCGCTTCATCTCGTGCTGTCGTGCTCCCTGATAAGCTCAAACAGGAAAGCGCTTGGAACTACGGCATTGGCATAAATGGCTCTGTAAACGTCGGTTATCGCAAGTTTACTTATAGTAGTGAATACTATTATACTACCTTTAGTAATCAACTACTCGTCGATATGGATAGCAATCCACACGCGGCGATTTTTAAAAATCTTGACGGTAAATCTTACTCGCACACTTTCCAGATTGAGGCGGGTTTTGATATCATTAAGAACATGACGATTACGGCAGCTTATCGCTACACTGATGTCAAAGTCGATTACGGCATGGGAGTGGTACAGAAATATCTCACCTCAAAATCAAAGGAACTGTTCACGTGGTCTTATTCACCCAATATGGGCATCTGGCAGTTTGACGCTTCTTTCGCAATAACCGGCGGTGGACGCATGCCGACACCATATCTAACTGCTGACGGCACTAAATCTTGGAGTGAACGCTACGGCTCTTTTACCACATTAAACGCCCAGATTACTCGAAACTTCCGCCACTGGGCAGTCTATGTCGGCGGCGAAAACCTCACAGGTTACAAACAAAAAAACGCCATAATCGGCGCTGCTAATCCGTGGAGCTCGACATTTGACGCTACTATGGTCTATGGCCCGCTTCATGGCGCAACTGTCTACGCCGGCTTCCGCTATACATTCACAAAATATATCTAACAATAAATAAAACAAACAATGAAAAAGACATTAAAAATCTTCATGATGTTGGTCGTTGTTCTCGCAACATCATTCGCTGTAGCTGCTAAAACTACAACAGCAAAAGCCGTCTTCACCGTTGAACCGAAAATGGTATGCACCAACTGTGAAGATAAAATCCAAACAAATCTCCGCTTTGAAAAAGGCGTATCTGAGGTTGAAGCATCTGCTGAAAAGCAAACCGTTACAATTACCTACAACCCCAACAAAACAAATGTAGATAACCTCATCTCTGCTTTCAAAAAAATCGGTTATACCGCAACACAATCTACCGCAACGAAGGCTTGTGCAAAACAAAACACTTGCACTGCTACCCATAGCGGTTGTGGCAAATCAGGCGGCTGCTGTCAAGCTAAAAAAGGTGGAACTTGCTGCAAAGCAAAATCAGATACCGCCAAAACTAAAAAGTAACTAATCAACCCCACAACGACAAACGCCCCTTGCTCATCGGCAAGAGGCGTTTGTCCTTTCTATGCTTACTGCTTATTTAATCAAAGAATATGATATCTATTGCTATTATTATGATGCAAGATATTAAGATAGAC
>CAYYAA010000059.1:10023-13401 GCA_964469875.1 uncultured Bacteroides sp. | reverse complement strand
AGAGGTCGTTGATAGCAACTACTTCAATGTCATTGCGTTTGGTAGAGGCACGGAAAACGAAACGTCCGATACGGCCAAAACCATTAATACCGATTTTTGTCATAGTTATTTATGTTTAAATATATTGGGTTAGAGATTTAATCCAACGTAATACCTTAGAAAGCAAAATAATTAGCTCAGCAACAGAGCTCTGATTTTTGCGACACAAAATTACATAATTTTTTTGGGAAAACCGCATAAAAGTGAAAAAACTGAGACGAATGTCTGTTAAATTTGGTTGAATATGCTTGATATTGAGGGATTTTTGTTATTTTTGTGAACTGTTCTAAAATTTTATCATTTTTCGATTATGAAAAAGTTCTTTGAAGAGTTTAAAGAATTTGCCGTAAAGGGCAATGTTGTCGATATGGCAGTCGGTGTTGTAATCGGCGGTGCTTTCGGCAAGATCGTGACCTCATTGGTTAACGATATCATTATGCCTATCGTTGGTTTTTTGACCGGCGGAGTTAACTTCACGGATTATAAGTTGGTTATCCAAGATGCTGTAACAGAGGCCGGTGAGGTTGTCACTCCGGAGGTTGCCATCACATGGGGTGCATTCATCCAGACGATTGTAGACTTCTTGATTATTGCGTTCTGTATCTTCTTGGCGATTAAGGCAATCAATAAGTTGAAACGAGAGGAGCCTGCAGCGCCGGAAGAGCCTGCAGCACCTGCGGGACCGACCCAAGAGGAGTTGTTGGCAGAAATCCGCGATTTGTTGCGTGACAAAAAATAAAACTATTGTAACCTGAATATACGCGCCTACTGAATGGCACACTTTATAAACTGTCCCATATTCTTGATTGGGTATATGGGCTGTGGCAAAACTACACTCGGCAAAGCTCTCCATAGCTTTGCCGGAGTGGATTTTGTTGACCTTGACCACTATATTGAGGATGGTCAGGGAATGACAATCAAAGAGATATTCGCCCAACGAGGCGAGGAGGCTTTTCGTCAGCTTGAGAAAGAGGCACTGAGAGAGGTGTCGGAGCGCAAGGCAGTCATCGCATGTGGCGGTGGCACGCCGTGCCGCGAGGGTAATATGGAGTTGATGAATGAGTGCGGCATCACGGTGTGGCTTAACGCGTCAGTTGAGTCTCTGCATCGTCGTCTGTGTGATGGTCGCGCGAAACGTCCGCTTATTGCCAACAAAAATGACGAGGAGTTGTTATCTTTTATCCAGTCAAGTCTCGCGGAGCGAGAGCCTTATTATAGCAAGGCACAGTATCGTTTTAATAGTGAGCGACTTGAGTGTATAGATGACGTAAAGGCGACGACGTTAAATTTTATAGCACGATTTTTTGACATCCAGAAAGGATAAAATTTAAGAGTGATGAATGTACCTACTCCTTTGGAAGAGCTGCTGCAAACTGTTGGTAAGAAGAGTAATATTACCATCGGCTTGCCTGCGCCTATGGGGTCAGATGACCACCGGTTTGCGCTTACGCCGGAGGGCGCGGCTTTGCTGACGGAGCGGGGTTTTGTCATAAAGATAGAGGCAAAAGCTGCAGCGCTGATACATTATGGCGATGAAGCGTGGTCGCGAGCGGGAGCTGAGGTAACAACTCGAGCTGAGGCTTTTGGCTGTGACATCGTGATACATCTGCCGGCGGTTACGGCACAGGATGCGATGATGTTGAAGCGTGGAGCTTTGTTGCTGACATTCTTACACGCAGAGACGCAGAAGGCGGAGGCGTTGGCGGTGCTTTTGCATCGTCATGTTATCGCCATAGCGCTTGACCTCATAACTGATGACCATGGGCATAAGCCTTTTGCCGATATATTGAGGCAGATAGATGGCTGTGCGGCGATGACAGTAGCGTCGTCGCTGTTGGCGGATGCTGTACATGGCAAGGGCATACTTCTCGGAGGCATTACGGGCATCGTACCGTGTGAGGTTATGATAGTAGGGTCGGACTCTGCGGCACAGGCAGCGGCACGTGCTGCGATAGGCATGGGCGCTGTTGTCAGGATGTTTGACAATGATTATTATAGCCTGCGAGAGGCAACGGAGCGCCTGCAGCAGCGTGTTATAGCGTCGGCGATACATCCTAAGGTGTTTAATGCGGCATTGCGCTCTGCTGATATTATTATCGTCACGTCGGACTCTCAATATGCCGTAATCGGCGCAGGGGAGGTGGAGCTTGTAAAGCGCGGAGTTATAACATTTGATCTCTCGGAGCGTGCGGGCAAGAATTTTCCGACTTTGCGCAAGGTGGACCTTGCGTTGGCAGCGGCGGCAGATTGTGCGGCAGATTCGCCGGCACGTTGCTGCTATATTAATGCCGGTAATGCTGTTCCGCGCACATCGGCGATGGCGTTGAGCAATACGTTAATCAATATGCTTGATGAGATAGTGGTGTGCGATGGGTTAACAAATGCGCTGAAGCTCAATGCGGGGCTAAGGTATGCGGCATATACGTTCCTGGGCAAACCCGTAGGAGCAGTGACCGCGGAGCGTTTGGGCATGAGGCGTATTGACATCAACTTATTCTTACAATTTTCGTAACTAATGGCTTATCAACAACGTAAATATTATGTCGTGTGGGAAGGGTACGCCCCCGGCATCTATGATTCATGGGAGGAGTGTCAACAGCAAACGCACGGTTATCCCGGAGCAAAATTCAAGTCTTTCAGTACGTTAGAGGCGGCGACGGAGGCCTATCGAGGCGATCCTCGCGAGCAGCTTGACATCGTTAGAGCTATAGCTTCACATAAGCAGACAGTGGTCAATTATAGTGCATTTCCGGATATACGGCTTGATGCGATAGCTGTTGACGGGGCTTGTTCGGTCAATCCCGGGCCTATGGAGTATCGCGGTGTCAAGGTCGCAACCGGTGAGGAGATTTTTCACTATGGGCCTGTGGACGGTGGCACAAACAATATAGGCGAGTATGTTGCTATCATACATGCTGCGTCTTTGTTGGCGGCGCAGGGAGATTATATGACGCCGATTTATTCGGATTCGCGGACGGCGTTGAGTTGGATACGTAATCGACATTCGCGTACGACAATCAAGGCGACTGCCGCCAATGCGCAAGTGCGTGCATTGTTGGCGCGAGCGGATGCGTGGATATCAACGCATAACATACCTAATCCGCTGCTCAAGTGGAACACCGAGGCGTGGGGCGAGACTCCCGCCGATTTCGGCAGGAAATAAGAGGGTCGGTCTCGTTGCGACCGAAACAGAACAGCTCCGCGATGGCGGTTTTTGGTCGCGAGTTGGTCGCGAGAGAGGCGGCCACGCCAAGGCGAGGCCCTACTCGGGGCGTGCCGCTGCCGTGGGGTTTGAGGCGAGAGAGGCGGCCACGCCAAGGCGAGGCCCTACTCGGGGCG
>CAYYAA010000059.1:6802-9923 GCA_964469875.1 uncultured Bacteroides sp. | reverse complement strand
GTGGGGTTTGAGGCGAGAGAGGCGGCCACGCCAAGGCGAGGCCCTACTCGGGGCGAAGTTGCCGTCCGTGGGTTTTGAGGCGAGAGAGGCGGCCACGCCAAGGCGAGGCCCTACTCGGGGCGTGCCGCTGCCGTGGGGTTTGAGGCGAGAGAGGCGGCCACGCCAAGGCGAGGCCCTACTCGGGGCGTGCCGCTGCCGTGGGGTTTGAGGCGAGAGGGGCGGCCACGCCAAGGCGAGGCCCTACTCAGGGCGTGCCGCTGCCGTGGGGTTTTGAGGCGAGAGGGGCGGCCACGCCAAGGCGAGGCCCTACTCGGGTGTGCCCCTGACGTGGTTAGAGGTAGCGGGGGATGCCGTTGACGGTTATTATGGGGCCGCCGGAGTGGTTGAAGTCTACGATGATTGTTGCGTTCTCTATATAGTCTGCATCGGCAAAGTATATGAGGTGTATGCTGTTTGCACCAAAGACTGCACGGTGTGGCACGTCTAAGACTAATTGGTCAGTGCCTTTGCCCCAATAGCTGTTGCCGAGAGAATATACCCAACTGTATGTGCAGAGGTGGAATGGATATAGTTTGGCTACTTCGAGAGTGTGCAGACCGTTGCCGAGGTTTTTGAATTTGACGCCGTCATCGAGGCTGTAGTTTCCGTTGTGGAAGAGATACCACGACATGTTTTTGAGTGTGCTGACGGGTGTGCCGTCTAAGGCAGTAGTCTGGTCGTCGATAGTTGAGTTTGTTATTGTTGTTGGAGGTATTACAAATGTGTTGTCACCGGGGTCTATTTGCTCGATTTTGATGGATGGTACGTCCGGGTCAAATGTGAAGCGATAGACGTTGTTGTAGTCGGCATCTTTTACGACCATGTTCTGTACGCTCCACGTGGTGACATTGGAGCTGTGTTCGATAGTGTATGTTTTGTTGAAGTCAAAGGTGTAAGCTTCAGAGCCATATCCCAATCCGTAGATGTCGGTGTATTCGATAGCGCCTTGTTTTTTTAGGACGTAGAATACGCCGGGGTTTCCGCCTAAAGTTAGCGTGTACTTTCCGTCGGAAGTTTTTTGGAACATATAGTCTTCTTGGTAGTCCCAAATCCAGCCGTGGTGGAGGTAGTAAGCGCCACCGTTAGCTTCGATGTATCCGAGTCCGGTGTCAGCAGAGTTGTCGCTGCCGCCGTTGTCGTTGTCTTCACCACCGGTTATGCCGTTGCTGCCGAAAGTGACGTTAAGGGCGTAGGCGTGTCCTTCTTCAAAGTTCTTAGAGATGGTTAGTTCGGCGGTTTTCTTTTCGTAAGAGCTGCCGTTGACGAGGAAGTAGTTGAATTTGATGCGCATGATGCCGTTGTGAGGAATCATGAACATATATGGAATTTCGCTGAAGACGTTAGTTGCAGCGGAGCTGAGTAGTTCGACACCGGTGAGGGTTGTGTTCTCATTGATTTGATAGTCAACTCGGTTAAGACGGTTTGTGAAGTCAACGGAGTCAGCCATGATGCGGTTCATCCATTGGTCAGCTGCGATGCTGTACTTTGCATAGCGGTAAATGCCATATACAAAGATGTCAGAGATGTAGACTTTAGCGCCTTTTTGAGATAGATAATTGCTGAGACGGGCGTTAAAAGTAAGTCTTGAGGTGACGTGTTTAAAGGAGAGTTTTACGGTTTTATCTGTAGAGTTTAGGGGTCTACCTGCGACGTCGATGTTGCGAGCGACCACGAGATCCCACATGCGGGAAGTTTTCAAGTCTGATGATTGGTCAACTATTTCGTATGCAATTGTGGGATAACCGTTTGCGGTTGAGACATAGCTTGTGTTAGAGGTGTATGGTGCGTAAGCGAAATAGGATATTTTTTCTTGTGTATTTTTTGGCCAGTATTTTGTAGGGGAGTAGTTCCACTTGTTGCCTGACTGAGATACGAGCTGATTATTCATGAAATTGGGAGAAGAAGACGTTTGTCTATCTTCCCAATCGGAAGTGCCTGTATAATAAGCGAAAACGCCGAAACCGTTGGCTTTCAAGCCTTCAGCATCGAGAGTACCGACAGCGCGAGAGTCACCGGAGCTTGTGGCAAAGGTGATTGCGTTGCTGTCATCGGCAATGTCTCGGGATTGCTCGTCGAGGTCGGAGCAAGCCGCGAGCATCGGGATGGATGCAGTGATGGCTAAAAATAACTTGTTTCGTAGCGTCATGGTTTGTTTATAAATAATTGGCTATGAGGTGATTGAAACGGTGGCGGCGTATGTCCGCCACCGTGTATAGAGGTTATTAGAAAGAACCGGTCAAGTCAGAAGTGTTGCCCCAGTCGGTAACAGAAACGACATTAAACTCGATAGCGTTGAGTGAGATAGTAACAACGAAGTTGTAAGCAGAACCCATTGCGAGTGCTTGTGATTTTGCCGGGACAGATTGGTTTTTGTACTCATAAGTAACATCACCTTGAGTAATCTTGTAGTCGATAAGCAATTCCAAATCAGCACTTGCGGCAGGGATAGCGAACAAGTAAGCATCAGAGCCCATGAGGTTGGTGCTTGTAGTTGAGAGGACATGGTCTTCAGATGTTACAGAGTAGTCAGCAGTAGAAGTGTTAGACCAACCTGCAGTAGGAGTAGTCACAGCATCCCACAAAGCGTAAGTACCTTTGAGAGTAGCACCTTTGATAACAGCTTTGGTTACAGTAATAGTAGCGCTTGAATAAGTATCACCAGCTTTAGCCATGAAACCGATACGGCTAAGACGGTGAGAGAAAGTGAAAGGCACTTTGTCAGTCTTGGGGTGTTGGTCAGTAGCGAAAGCAGTCATAAGGTCATAACCGCTTGTTTGAGAAGCATCATAAGTGATGGTCGGAGCAGCAGCGTCTGTGAATGAGAGGCTTGAATAAGGAGCGTAAGCAAGGAACTGATAGTTATCAGTTTCGGTCTTAGACCAATATTTGAGCGGAGTATATACCCACACTTGTTTGTCGCTGTTATAAGTAACCTGTTGCTTGCTCATAAGGTTAGCTGCGCCAAAAGTGTAGCTTGACAGAGCGGTTGAGCCGGTATAGTAACCGAATACGCCGAAGCCGTTATCTTGCAGTGTAGTTGCAGTTTGAACAGAAGCGCGAGAGGCGTTAACGTCGCGAGCGA
>CAYYAA010000059.1:0-6702 GCA_964469875.1 uncultured Bacteroides sp. | reverse complement strand
TGCAGTGTAGTTGCAGTTTGAACAGAAGCGCGAGAGGCGTTAACGTCGCGAGCGACATAGGTGTCAAGGGTGATAGGTGTAGTGCTATCGTTGTTAATAGAGCCTGCGGGCTCGTCTGAAGAACAGCTTGCGAAAGCTGCAGAGAGGGCGAGAGCGCCCATGAGATAAGTTTTACGCAGTTTCATTGTGTAAATGAACTTAATTTTTAATATGGTTATTAATGTTATTGGTTAAATTTCAATATCAATATTTTCGTCCTCTGACCATTCATCGACATTGACATCAAAGCCGGCAGAGCCTGAGGTGGATGCGTTTTGAGTTTCCGGGAGGATGACAATCCCTGTCTCCCCAACGGTTTTGGTTGTGATGTCAAATTTTAGATGCCTAACCGACAGGTGGTCAAACTTGTCACCGACGTTAAAGTTGAATTGCATAATAGTCTTGTTGTCAACCAATAAGACGTACAATTTCAGAGCATTATCCTCGGGGAGGCTTGAGTGGTTGCCGGGCAAACCGAAGCATCTGAGTGTAGTCGAGAGTGTGCCTCTATCGTTTTGAGCATCATCGACAGTGACGGACCAATCAGTGAGTTCGTGAGAGATACGGTCGTCGCAAGGCGAGAGAGTTGATAGCAGGACTTTAGAAGCCATGTGTTGAATCACGGCGGCGCAACTGCGCAGATTGCTGATACCCTGCACGGTGACGGTGATGTCAAGTGTGTAAATGACATCAACGGGGTGTAGAGTAGCGAGAAGGATTTCATCATCATCGTTGCTTGCCGACGGGACAATCAGGTCATACAAGACATCGAGGGCGAAAGATTCTGGCTCAAGAGCGAGGACTTCGCCATCGTCAGGGGTGTACCATGATGAGCTTGTCGGTTTGGCGTTGATGCTGATGGCATCGTGGCTCAAAACGTCTTCAAAGTCGAGTGTACCAAACTCAGTAATGCTGTAATTGATAACGCCAACATGATAGACGCCGGGGGTGAGAGAAGTCACCACGCGCGAGATATCGTTGGAGCTAATCGAAATAGGAGCAGCACCTGAAGCCGGGTAGAACGCTACTGTCATACCAGAAGGAAGCACATCGTCGAACTGCGACCAGTCAACATCGACACGGACACGAGTCTTGCCAGCTGTTGGGATTGGTTCGTAGAGCGGTTTGTGTTCGCAAGAAGATAAGACAGTTGAAAGCAAGAAGGTAAAGAAAGAGTAGATGGCGAACCGAAGCAATACTTTAGTCATCACCTATCCTTTCTGCCAACGGGCTTAACAGACTCAGCGCGGCGACCTCTGTCGCGACTGCCGAGCAGCGCAAGACAAATAACTGTACAAAAGTGGCGAACTGCGCCAAACGAAGCGTTGAATAGTGTAGTTTGATTAATAGCAACTGCTTGTTTGTCAGAACTGTTTTATAGCTTATTGCGTCGATTAGATTGTCGATGCTGTAGCGATAGCCTATGTAGTTTAGTTGTCTTAGCATGTGGATTAGTCGCGCAAAGTTAGGAAATAAGTTCCAAAGTTGCAACAGTTCTGATGTTAAATCGTATCAGAGTTGTAATTATTCCTTAAAAAGCGGGGTTTATTTTCATAAGATATTTGTAGTTTAAGAGGTTGATTTAAAGTAGGTTGATTAAATAGTCAAGGTAGATAATAGTGATTTAGATACGGCTACCATAATCGCCGTTTATGGATATAAGATTTAGGATTATAAATGGTGTATGGTATTAAGGCGTTCATTTTTAACGAATTAAGGGTTATAAGTCTAAAGATTCGGCAGAGACAGGCTCAGACCAGCGTGTCGCGTTGGCTTCAAAGTCGATAGCGTCAAGCGCGATGGTGAAAGTGAGATTATATGAGCTGCCTTGCTCAAGGACTTGGTTGAGTTTAACTGTTTCGGAGTTAGTATATTTGAAGCTGCCCGTTGGCAGGTTTGGGTCGTAAGTTATGACATCGTATTTGAAGGTGACATCGACCTCGTCGTCGGCGTTGTAGCTGCCTGTTGGGATAAGGAATAGGTATTCGCCGTCTTTGAGTAGCTGCTTTGGAGTTGTGTTGTCGATGGCGACGCCTTCATATTGCAGACCGCTTTCGCTGTCAAGCATCGGGGATAGGCTGACGGCGTTCTGTACGGCAGAGAGGTTGTTCCAGCTATTTTCGGCGATGTCATAAGAGCCTGAGCCATAGAATTTAGAGCCGGAAAACTGTATGTCTTTGATGATGATGCGTGTGGTATATTTGTCACTGCCATCGACATATAGCTCATGGTCGGCGCGAGCTTTTATGCTGACGCGTGCGAGAGCGTGTTCAAATTTAAAAGTGACGGCATCGAGGTCATCGTCGGCAGTCACGTCTTTTTTAGACGCGGTCATAAGGTCGAACATACGAGTATTATCGACCTTATCACCTTTGTCTGAGAGAATGTCATAGGTGATAGTGGGATCCCCTGCGGAGGAGATTTGAACATTGTTTTTCTTGGAATAAGGTGCCCACGCGAAGTAAGAGACTTTCTCTTTAGCATCAGTGGGCCAGTAGATTTGCGGGAAGTAGGACCAGCTATGGCTACTGTAACTGACTTGGCGGTTCTCAACGAGTGTAGTTACTTGAGAGGCGCGAGATTTCGGATTAGTATTAAAGGAATCCCATGTATAGTGGTTTGTAGAATAAGCAAAAACGCCAAAGCCCTCGTTAGCCGGGGCGATAAGAGGGACTGCAATGTCACCGTCAACGACACCGGCAGAGCGAGTGGCGTATGCGTTGAAAACGACAGCTTGTTGAGCGGAATTTGCGAGCAAAGTTTCTTCTTCGGCGGCTGCATCAGAGCAGGCATCGAAGACAAAAGCGGCAAGTCCTAATAGGACTATTTGCAGGCAAAAATAAGACCTCATAACGTGATGCAGTTTCTTAGTTAGGTCGATTTTTAATTGTCGCGGTTTTGTGTCGGTTTTGTATAGGCACAGCACAAAGTTAGTAACTGTAATTAATGGTGCAAAATTTTTGTGGGAAAATTATCAGTGCGTTTGGGTTAATTTTTGTAAAATTTACAAAAAGTCGTCTTTAGGTAGCTATAATGGCAATTTTTTATGTTGTAAAGCATATTTTTAACGTAAATGAGTGACGCCAATGGACAGAATGTTAATCTTTCTTGGTGTTGAGATTTTGCAGACTGCGTTTATGCAATCGAGCATGGTTGAGCCTGTGGTGATAACATCATCAACGAGAGTAATGCTGAGTCCGTCAAGCTCGTTGCCGTGATGAGCGATGTAGTTGTTCATGACGTTGAAGTGACGTTCAAAACCTGTTCGGGCGGTTTGGGTGGAGTGGCTTCTGAGAGCGCTGAGGTTGTCGCCAATGGGAATGTTTGTAATATCCGAGATTCCGCGAGCTATTTCTTCGGTTTGATTATAACCTCGTTGCAAGCGTTTGCGCCAATGGATAGGCACGGGCAAGAGAACATCGACATCAGAGAGCACATCGGTGTCGGCAAGTTCGCGAGCATAAGCGCGGCCTAAGAAGCGAGCCAATGCAGGCATATCGTCGTACTTGGCAGAGCGGATAAGGCGCGAGTAAGGGCTTTCGTGGTAATAGTAGAACCAGCCTGTTGCAGAGTTGATGTAGTGGTTGCCGGCTACACGCTGATGGATAGAGTTGAAGTCAGAGAGGTGTAGGGAAGTGCGCGGGATACGTGAGAGACATTCGACACAGATGAACTCCTCAGACTGTGCTAATGTGCAGCCGCAGACTTGGCAAACGGGTGGAACCAAAATATTGATGAAAGGGTCTAAGACCGACGAAAAAAGGCGTTTAATGGCTGACATTCGGCAAAATTAATGTACTTTTGCAAGAAAAGATTGATAATGATATTAACAGGTATATTTCAGACAGTAGAATTTTATGTAATCACGAGCGTGATAGCTGCGGCAGTAGTGGCATACATGGCAATACCGGCACAACGCGGGGAGGTTAAGTTGCATCTGCTTGCCGGCGAGCTGTTTGAGGGTAGCCGAGATGCTGTGCCTTCGATAGAATTTCACTGCAATGATGACGGGAGTGTCACCATGTTAAGGCGCGGATTGCAGGGCATACATGCGTCAGGTGCAGTTTCGATAGCTGTCAAGGTGATTGGGTTTGATTTAATGATAGAGGAGCGGCTGACTCAGGGGTCAGTGCTCGACTTAGAGATGGCAGAGGCGCAATTCAACCTTGATTTTCTTGCTCCTGAGTGGTATCATATTAAGTATAACAGCGAGGACATCGGGCGGTTTTGCGCGGCATCGCTTCATGTTCGTCCGGGACTGGTGCTTCGCAAAGAGCTTATGCAGTAAATCAGCCTAATACCTTTAGGAACCATGTAGCAATGCTGACGTAGATAATCAAGCCAACGATGTCGTTAGATATTTGGATAAACGGGCCTGTTGCGAGTGCAGGGTTTATTTTCAGTTTTTCCAAAGTCAATGGCACGACCGTGCCGAGAAGCGTTGCGAACATTACGACAACAAATAGCGAGCAAGCGACGGCGAGGGTAACGACTAACTCGTCGGGCATCATAATGAGGTTATAAACCAATATTACAGCCGATATAATTGTAGCATTCAGTAGACCGATAAGGAACTCCTTGCCCAACTGAGAGCCAAACTTTTTGATGTCAAGCGAACCGTTGGCGAGACCTTGGACAACGATAGCCGATGCTTGCACGCCGACATTACCACCGGTGCCACCGATGATAGGGATGAAAAGCGCCAAAGCAGTCACGGCTTGTATTTGTTCCTCAAAGCCGCCGAGGATAATAGATGCGATGATACCGGAAGCGATGCCGATAAGCAACCACGGGATGCGAGCCTTGGTTTGTGCAAAGATAGAGTCGTCAGCATCGACATCAGACGAAAGACCTGAAGCCAATTGGTAGTCGCGCTCGTTAGATTCGCGTACTTGGTCCATGACATCATCGACAGTAATTCGGCCGAGCAGACGACCGATAGAGTCAACGACCGGCATAGCTACGAGGTCATATTTCTCGAAGTCAAGTGCCACCTCATCAATCGGGGCATCAACCTTGACGCTAACCGGGTCAGTCTCCATGACGTGTTTAATCTTAGAGACTGAGGGGTGAGTAATCATTTTCTTTAAAGGGAATACACCGCGGAGCTTATAATCATTGTCAACGACATAGACATAATAAATTTCGTCCATATCCTCGGCTTGCATACGCATCTCCTTGATGCACTGAGGCATGGACCAGTTCTCGTTCACGACAATCATCTCAGTACCCATAAGACCGCCGGCGGTGTCCTCATCGTACTTCAAAAGGTCAATGATGTCGCCTGCTTGCTCCACGTCGTCGATGTGAGAGAGGATTTCGTCACGTTCCTCCTCGTCGAGTTGTTGGATAAGGTCAACGGCATCATCGGTGTCGAGGTGTTCGATGCGTTTGGCAATGACCTCAGACGGCATCGCGTTAAGAATCTTCAGACGGTCGTCCTCATCGAGAGCCATCAAGACATCAGAAGCAGTCTCCTCGTCGAGAAGTTTATACAAGAACTCGGCTTCGTCGAGCTCAAGGTTTTGGTAAAGTTCGGCAATGTCAGCCGGGTGCAGTCCTTCGAGCTCTTGGCGAGCGCCTTCTTCATCGTTGTTTCCGATGATACTGCGGATGTGTTCGAGATATTCCGGCGTGTATTCTTTCATCTTTGCGCGGATTATTGCGCCATTTTGCGCAGATTAGATACGATGTTAGTCAATTCTATAAACTGAGCGACAGAGAGTTGCTCGGGGCGGAGAGCGACGAGAGCTTCCGTGCTTTGAGGCAGAGCAGAGCCCGCCGGTAAGAGACCGCGCAAGGAGTTGCGCAAAGTTTTGCGGCGTTGACCGAATGTAGTTTTGACGACAGTTTTAAAGAGCGCTTCATCACAGCCGAGATCTGTCACATCGTTGCGGCGCATACGAATGACACCTGATTTGACTTTTGGCGGTGGGTTGAAGACTTTCTCGCTAACAGTGAAAAGGTATTCGACATCATACCACGCTTGAAGCAGCACGCTGAGAATGCCGCGTGCTTTTGTTCCGGGAGTAGCGGCAAGACGTTCGGCGACCTCGCGCTGGAGCATACCGGAGCAAACGGTGACACGATCTTTGTAATCGAGAACCTTAAAAAATATCTGAGATGAAATGTTATAGGGGTAATTTCCGATGACAGCAAATGCGCCGTCGCCGGGGAAAATATCGGCGAGATTCATCTGCAAGAAGTCGCCTTCGATTATGCGTCCACGGATGTCCGGGAGGTTTGCATTAAGATAATCAACACTCTCAGTATCAATCTCAACGACGTGCAAGTCATGCCCTGCATGGAGCAACAAATTGGTGAGCACTCCCATTCCGGGACCTATTTCGAGGACAGGCATACCGACGTTGTCGGCGAGAGTGTCGGCGATGCGTTGCGCCACTGTCATATCGGTCAAAAAATGCTGGCCTAATGCTTTCTTGGGTTTTACTTGGCTCATAATCGTCTTTAGTTTGCGCAAAGTTAATAAATAATTGCCACAAAGCCGCCGTTAGCGGCGATTTTTTTAAGTCGTGGATGCCATAATGTGTTATCCCACAATCTGCGACAAATGTTTGGAAAAATCGCTAAGATGTGTTATTTTTGCGAGTGATATATCTCTCCCAAAATCTTAAAAGCAATGATAAACGAGCCATATTACCC
>CAYYAA010000058.1:11909-13452 GCA_964469875.1 uncultured Bacteroides sp. | reverse complement strand
TTTACCTGAAGGTTGATAAGGCGCTTGTTGGCGCATATATTCGCAGTCGGTGTATATGCCGTCCTCAATAAGCTCAACGGTTGCATCACGTTGTGAAGAGCTTATGTTCTCAGTGCAGTAGGCATAGACAGTGATTTTGTTGTTAACGGCATCATCTGCAGTGCCATCGACATAGGCATTACCTTTTTCAGAGTCCACCCAGAAACCGTATTTATGATATTTGCCCATAGTTTTGGTGAATGTAAGCCACGTGGCATCGTTGGCAACGATTTTCCATTTTTTTGTGGTTGGTTTGAGCGTGAATATGTATTTCTTTATAAAGTAGAAAGAATCAAACTCTTGATATACAGCAGTTGAATCGTTGGCATCGGTTGATGTTGACGGCGTTATTGTCGTAGTACTTGTGGTGCCTGTTGTGCTGTCTATTGTAGAATTAGAAGACGATATTTTGATGGTATAAGACTTGCCTTGTTCCAATTTTGACGTGCCTATGGTTGTTTTCCATTGTTGACCTGTCGTGATGGTGTAAGTAATTGTAGAAGAAGTCTTATTTTGGGTATAGTAGCTAATAGTCAGATTTAGCTCCACATTAGTGAGGTCTTGAGGCAGTAGCATCAAAGTTTTAACATCGTCAAGTTTATTTATAACAGTGTCGGCGTGAAGAGTTTCTTGACCGAGCGTGTCGAGGGCAAAAGTTTTTGTATCATCTTTGAGAGACCATGTGCCATTTTTGATGTCGTAAGTGCCTTTATATTTAAGACCGCTAAGAGAGATTTCTTCAATCACACCTTTAGGTAAGTCGCTGTCGAGTATAAATGATAATTGGGCGCATAAATGGTTGAAAGTCAATCCGACCTTTCCACCTGATAGCGCGTCAGTTGTGGCGAGTAGCACATCCTTCTGGTCCTCAGCCTTATCAGGCACGGTGTATGACAGTGTGTTGTTAATACTGTCATAAGTCAGCGCGTTTCTTGGTGTGTAAGCGGTGAAGTTTACCGAGCCTTTTTGCGGCCAGTAGTAGACGTTATCCATCGTCCACCCTTCATCTTTATCTCTGAACAACATGGCATTGTTAATAAGCCAGCCGTCGTTTTGCTTGTCCGGACTATTGTAGTAAGCCCAAATAGCAATGGTGTCTTTGATGCTGTCTGCAATAGTGATAGGTGCGGCACGTGAAGATAGCTCGTTATTTTCATAGAAATGGGCATAGATAGTGTCGCCTGATTTCTCGTCAACCAATGGCTCGGAGTGAACGCATCGGCTGTAAGAGTGCCCGATGCCTTCGACATCGCAGACGATTGGCTCTGAAAAAGAGAAAAAATCGACAATGTCTTCGCTGCAAGCTGATAAGCCTGTCAGCGCGATTAATGCCATGGTAATTATGTTTAAGTAGGGATATTTCACGATATAAGTAATGAGTTCTAAAAAAGTTGTTGATTGGAAAGCGATAAGGAGCAGGAAGCTCCAAACTCCTTATCGCAAGTTTCCAAGCAACGGATTTAGAGGAGAGTATGTGTGATTATAATTGGTGTCTTAATCTGTG
>CAYYAA010000058.1:0-11809 GCA_964469875.1 uncultured Bacteroides sp. | reverse complement strand
TCATCTTCGTCTTCATCATCAGGGTTAACTAAAGTCTCGTTAGAAGCTGTGCCGTAGCCCTTTACTGTTGTAACGGTAAACTCAATTGGTTTAAGCACGACAGAAGAGTTTGACGGGTCGATGTTGTCAGCGTCGATAGTCGCTGTGTAGATGTAGCTGTTGCCGGGTAGCAGCATTGTCTGAGGTAACTCGGCATCGGTTATAGTGAAGGTGTGGGTGTCGTGTTGGTCTGCTTCATCAACATTGAGGTAGTCGTTGACATAAGTGTAGACGTTTATGGTGTATGAAGCCTTGTAAACGTGACCGTCAGTTTCGTCCGGTGCAGCGTAAGGGATTAAGAACTTAGATGCAGTATTGCCATAATTTTTGTTTCTATATTTAGCTATTAATGGTTCGTTAATGTGGATTTGAGTTTGTGTGGTGTCACTTGCAGCGTAGGCATCGCCAAAGCTGATATGCACCTCTTTGGAGTCCTCACTTGCCTTTTCGCTGTCGGTGACGAGAGCCCAGTTTGACACTCCGTCTGTTATGCCGTTAGCTTTGTCTGCGCCGACGTTGATTTGGGCCTTGTTGTAGGCGTTTGTGATTTCGATGTCTTTAACTTCGATTTCGACATTTGAGTGTGAGAAACCGTTGATAAATTTAAAACGCACACGAGACAGGAGATGGTTGAAAGTTAATGCCACTTTGTCAAGGCTCTCAGGGATAGCAGACTCGGTGGTGCGTCTTTTGTAGGCATATATAAGGTCTTCGTCAGCGGAGATGTAGTCTGTGGTGTATGACGCACCGCTTGCAGGCGTTACAGTCACAGATGATTCCGTGCCGTTAGTGAATGTAATATTTCCTGTGGCATAGCCGTTAGCCTTGTCCTCGTCAGTCGTTGACCATGAAATGTTAGACGAGCCGTAGGGGGCGAAGGCGTGGAAGTGATAGACTTTGCTCTCGACCCAGTATTGTATGTTTGTGTAGCTCCAATCCGAGCCTAAAGATGTCTTGTCTTTGACAAAAGCATTGGTTGAGAAGTCCCAGTTCTTGTTACGTATTTGTTCATTGTAGAAAATAGGCTCATAGGCGTTGTTGTTTCCGCCGTTGAAATAGCCGTAAACGCCAAAGTCTTTGAGGTTTGCCAAAGAAATAACACCGCTGCGTGTAGGGTTATCTACATACGAGCTAAACCCAATATCAGAGCGTGACGATGACTTGATGTCAAGAACATCATCATTGCTGCAAGCTGTCAGTAGCGAAGTTGCTGCGATACAGGTTATTAGTGTTTTATTCATGAGATTAAATTTTAGTTCGTTGCACTTTGTCCTTTTGTTTAATTACCAGCGTCCCATTTCTCGACTTTAGTCATTACAAACTCAATTTTATTGCCGGTTATGGTGCCTGTCAGCAGGTAGCTGTTGCCCGGCGCCATGTCGGATATAGAGATTGTGTAGGCATTTTCATCCTTTAAGTTGTAGGAGAAATCTGAGGCAAAGAATTTATTACCGTTTTTGTCTTCGCGATAGCCGTCAATCTCAATGCTAAATTCTGCGGACTGAGGTATAACATATTTTATGCTGTCCAAAGTGACCGAGTTATATACATACTTTTTATTGCCGTAGTTTGACTTAATCGTGGCAACGGTGTCAGCGGCGTCTTTCTTGTACTTGCTCGCAGTATAAGAGAAATGAGTGGTGTCGGCAGATGAGTTGAGCCATACGCCGTTGGTTAGCTCGTTGTTGGTGAAAGTGTAGGCGTAAATGTCTTCGGCACGGACATTGGAGATTTTCAGCCTCGTAATGATAACTCTGTTGTCGCCTTCAAATCCGTTGATGAACTTGAATTGTATGCGCGAGAGCAGGTGTGAAAAGCTCAAGCTGACGTTGTCAGAGCTTGTAGTGCTTGTGCTGAGGGTGCTGAAGGTGCGGCATTGTCCGGCTAAGATAAGGTCTTCATCACCGTTTGCGTCAGCATTGCTGAATGTAATTTTGCGTGTGGTGCTGCTGTTTGCAAAAGACCATGAGCCGTTGTAAGGTGCAATGGCGTTGAATGTGTAGTCGCCGTCGTTCCAGAATTGAATGTTTTTGTAGCTGTACCCGGAAGAGACGGTGTTGTCCTTGTATATTTTTTCGTTGTTGAATACTAATTGGGTTCTGCCGTTATAAACATAGTAGCCATACACGGCAAAAGAGTCGAGATTATTCACTTTAAAATCAACGCCTCGCGTGGCATTGTCAACAAATGGCTCGCCAAAGGAAATAGCTCCTCCGGCAGACGTTGTGACTTCGTCTTGGCTGCAAGCGATTGATAGCATTGCGGTAACAGCGATAATGCTGATTAGCAATAAGTTTTTCATCTCAAGGATTAAATTTATGATTAGTTTTATAGGATTAAAGAGTTGTTTAAGTTATTATTTAACGATTGGCAGTTCTATAGGGTCACCCCAGTCGGCGACATCGACATCAAAAGGAGCGGCTGTTCCGGTTGGTTCGACTGTAGGAATCTCGATGTTATCGACGGTAATAATGCCGCCGTGTGGCAAGTTCTCGACTTGTTTAGTTACATCGTAATCGAAGTAAAGCGTAGAGCCATTGACGAGACGTAATTCGAGATTTAAGGCATAGACACGCTCGCCACGGGCGTATCCGCTGACAGGGTATCCGGGGATGCCAAAGGATTGGACGATGCCTTCGACACAGTTGGATTTGAGGTCGCAGTCAAAGAGGACAGTAACTTCTTCGTCGGATGTGTATCCGCTGTTGATGTATACAGATCCAGCCATTCCTGCGAGTGCGGCACGGGCGTATGCAATGCTTGACATGCCCGATGATATGTTGAAGTCTACAATGTAGCTGTAGACGAGCGGACGGAGAGTGACGTTTAGCGTGTCGTTTGTCATCTTCGGCTCGCTGTAGTAGTCGGCGACATAGGCTCCGAAGAGCATATCGGGAGGGTTCACAGTCTTTTCTTCACGAGTAATATATGTGTTACCGGAGTAAGACGATCGTGTACGTGTGCGAGTAGTAGCACGAGCAAAAACCGATGAGGTAAGGTCGTCAAAGACGATGTACTCGGTATCGTTGTTGTAGAAGAGCAGCGAGTGGAGACCTTCGGTGATGTTTATCTTGCCACCGTGTGCCGGGAAGTTGTAGACGCTTGGCGATTGCTCGCCGTTATAAATGAGCATGCGCAGACCTTCAGGCTCGGTGGGGAAAAGTATTTCGTCTGTGCGTTCATGGTAATCGGCTTCGACCTCAAGATCATATTCTGCATTAACGACGAGACTACAGTGGAGAGAGTGCTGATCGTGAGTGTAGCATAAATCTTTGTTCTCGCAAGATGCCGTTAAAACCACAATGCTAAATAGCAAAATGACTTTTCCGAGCAGCTTTAGTTTCATTATTCAGTGTTTTTCATGCTCCGTTTGTTTATGTTTCCTTTACCAATCAACCAAACCAAAGAGACTTCGAGCTTGGTTGGGCCGAACCACTGTCGCATCTTTGTGACCTGCCAGACATAGTGGTTGTCGATAGGTAAATACTCTTTGTATTCGCCTGAGAGATAGCCAATGCCAATGGTAAAGTCAAGGTTGAGACGACGAGCAATAGGAGCCGAATAGCCGTATTCAAGACCGCCGCCATAAGTCCAGCGGTCGCCGAGATAGCCACGTCCTGACCACTCGAAGTCGTAGGTCAGTATCTGACCGTAAACTCCGATGTGATGCCCTGTGAGGGGCTTTTGGAGGGCTTTTTTGCCAAACCATTTACGGACAGCGAGGTCGCCGCCGTAAACGCGCCAATAACGATGATGTACGTCGGTCTTCCACCAAGCGTACATCCAGTTTGCATCAATAGACCATTGCTTTCCGAGATAGACATCCAAACCAATGTTTGGTGTGGCTGCCAAGTCATAGAGTAGGTTGGTCTTAATGCCAATATACCACGGTTTGTGCTCCGTGGGTTGAGTTGCGGCTATGGTGTCAGCCATAGTCACTATTGTGTCAGTGCAAAGTTCTTCAATGGGTTCTTCGATTTCAACGCGGGGCGTCAGTGGCGCGGGTTGTTGTTTATTCGTGCTGATAAAGACAGAGCCGGCGTTGCGCATTTGTGCGAAATAGTTGTGGTAGATGTAGTTCCAGCACTTGCCGTGACGGTGAGTTTGAAGTTCCTTAAGACGAGAGTCTATGGTGTAGCTTTTGCCATAGCTGACGAACTTTGGCTCTTGGTTGAGGATGTCAATCACTTCGTCCTTGTAAGGTGTTTCAGAATTAGCTACCCAGTTGCGCAGGTCGTTCCACCTGAGATAGTCAGAGTCGCGCGTGATGATAGAGTCGGGAATTTGGATATTGGAGCGCACAAGTTTCTCTAATGCGTTGAGACGCTTGTCAGCAAGGCTGCGATTGACCTCATAGCTGCCATCCGGCGAGGTTGAGCCTTTGAATAATACGCTCACGATGTCAATTGTGCTATCAGCTTTGATACTGTTTAGGAAATTGAACAAGTCGCTGATATGCTCACTGTTAGAGCGATATGTTGGGTCAATGTCGTATTTGCCGGCACGGAACTCGACAATCTTCTCAGTACTAATCATCTGAGCAATTGCTGTAGAGCAACTGAACAGGATAAATAGTATTATAGCGAGATGCTTTATCATGAAGCGTTGTGTAACTAAGAGGTTAATTGTGTGTGAAGTAAAATAGTTGTTATAGCAGAATAGTCAATGTCGAGGCAGCAATTAGCACGTATATAGCAACAGTGACATAGTGTAGATAAAGTCACGCGTAGGACGGTCAAAGTCGTAGTATTTGTGCTAAGTTTTTCACAAGATATGACAGCCAATGAAGTACTACTTCACGTTTATGTTGCAAATATAATACGTTTTTCCTTAGCAACAAATTAAATTACGCCCTTTTAACACAAAAATATTTAAAAATAATGGCAAAAGGGTGACAAATTAGCTTTTAGAGACAGATTGTCAAGCTATTCAGTTTCAAATTCTTTTCTGAGAATTTCAAATCGGTTAAGTGTAGCCGAGCCATGTTTAGCCATAGAAGCGCGTACTCTGTCGAGTGATTTTTCTTGCATATCGCCGCTTTTTGAATAGTATTTATCGGCATAACAGATTAGCTTTTCGAGCAGAGTTCGAGGCATATAATCGCGATTAAGAGGCAAAGGCAAGTTTAGCTGTGTTATTTCTTCGGGCAGGATGCCTGTGCCGGTGTGACATTCGGCGATGTGGGCGAGCCATTCCGGAGCATCTTCACAGCGCAATAGGTCAGCTCCGGCGCAACCGTGGCACATATAAGGCATATCGCCGTGGCAGTCAATGCCGGGAGCATCGGTAAGGAAAATGCCGATGTCATGAATCATAGCTGCCGCAGTGATGTCGCTATCATCGAGTTGTAGATTTTGCTCGTGAGCAATCTTGAGCGCCTTGTCGGCGACTTGCCGACTGTGGCGCAACAAGATTTCGCGACATTTGGTGTCGGCAGGATAGTGGCGGTCGATAGCCGCCTGCCAATCAAATGTAGTCATTAAATTATAATATAGTGTTCCAACCGTGAACGTCTTCAGCCTCGCCGAGACGGATTGCGTTCAAGGTGTTGTAAAGAGCCGTTGTGATAGGACCTGGTTTGCCGTCTTTAGCGATGACATATTTCTTTTTGGTGTCGAGGTCATCAATTTCGCCAACGGGAGAAGCGACAGCGGCGGTACCGCAAGCGGCAGCTTCAGAACAATCGGCGAGCTCGTCAACGGTGATGTGACGACATTGGACTTCGATGCCCATATCTTTAGCGAGCTGTTGAAGGCTCATGTTTGTGATAGAGGGCAAGATAGACTCAGAAGCCGGTGTGATATACTTGCCGTCTTTGATAGCATAGAAGTTAGCCGGACCACATTCGTCAATATATTTTTTCTCTTTCGGGTCGAGGTAAAGGACAGCCGAGTAGCCGAGTTCGTGGGCGTGTTCGCCGGCAGTGAGCGAAGCGGCATAGTTGCCACCGACTTTCCAGCGACCTGTGCCTTTTGGGGCTACGCGGTCATAGTCGCGCATGATGCAAATGTTAGTGCAACCAAAGCCTGTTTTGAAATAAGGACCAACGGGAGTGACGAGAATGAGAAAGAGGTATTCATCAGAGGGCTTAACGCCGACGCGAGCAGACATGCCGATTTCGAGCGGGCGTATATAGAGAGAAGCACCGCTGCCATACGGCGGAATAAAACGCTCGTTAAGTTGAACGGCTTTGATCACCATTTCGCGGAATAAATCTTCGGGAATCGGCTCCATCAGGATGCCTTTAGCAGATTCGCGGATGCGCTTTGCGTTTTCCTCAAGACGGAAGATGCGGATTTTGCCATCTTTGCCACGGAATGCTTTGAGGCCTTCAAAGACTTCTTGGCCGTAGTGCAGAGCTGTGGCAGCCATGTGGATGTTGATAGTGTCAGACTTGGTGGCTTCGATTTCGCCCCATTTGCCATTAGCAAAGGTGCAACGCACGTTGTAGTCGGTAGGGATATATCCGAAGGGCAGGTTTGCCCAATCAATTTCAGCGTTCATTATATAAATTTTAAGGAGGTTATAATCAGTTTTCTAAGCGGGTTTCCGTCTTTGGCTGCAAAATTACAGAAAATATAGCTATAAGCGGTAAAAATTATCGAAAAAAATTACGATTAACAACTATTGAGATTACTAACATAAGAGCCAAAGCCCACGGATAGTAAAGATATGGTATCATAGCCGAGGGCGAAAGTCCGGCAAAAGAAGCGGCAAGCAAAGCCTGCGCGCCATAGGGAATTAGGCATTGTATGATGCACGATGATGAGTCGAGAAGCGAGGCGGCACGTCGTGGTGATACGCCGAAACGCTCTGATATTTCGCGTGTTAGTGAGCCTACGGTGATTATGGCTACGGTGTTGTTGGCAGTGCAGACATTGACCAATGCCACGAGTATAGATATGACAGTTTGTGCTCCGCGTGAGCCTTTGATGTGTCGCGTCAGCACTTGCAGCAAGTAAGTGATGCCGCCGCACTCCTTGATGATGCCGAGCATTCCGGCGGCGAGAAGGGCAATGATGATTAGTTCGCCCATTGACTGTACACCGTCTCCGGCAAATCCTGCGAGGTCAAGCGGTGTGAAGCCTGAGAAGAGAGCAATGACGACAGCCGAGAGTATGCCGGCAACCAAAACGACAGTGACGTTAATGCCACCCACCGCCAATAAGATAATTACGAAGTATGGCACTATCAGCCAGAAGTTAATGTCATCGTTTAGCGTTTTGCTTTCGACCTGTGCTCCAATGAAGATGTATATTGCGAGTGTAACTAAAGCTGCGGGGAGAGCAATCCAGAGGTTGGCTTTGAACTTGTCGTTCATACGACATCCTTGAGTGCGTGTTGCGGCGATTGTGGTGTCAGAGATGAATGATAGATTGTCGCCGAAGAAAGCACCGCCCAAGACAATAGCGACGAACATTGCGACATTTCCTCCGCTGTGAGTTGCGAGGTCGGCGGCGAGAGGCGCTAATGCGACAACCGTGCCTACCGATGTGCCAATGGATAGAGATATGAAACAGGCTGCGAGGAACAAGCCGGGGATGATGAACTCGTTGGGCAGGTATTTGAGCGTTAACAGGACGGTTGCGTCAATAGAGCCTATGCTCTTGGCGATAGCCGCAAAAGCTCCGGCGAGGATATAGACCCACATCATGTACATGACATTTGTGTTGCCAGCTTCGCGCGAGAAAATTTCTATGCGTTCAGCCAATGAACATTGTCGAGCTATGATGATAGCCCATACCGAAGCAATGAGCAATGCAACAGATAGAGGCATCTTGTAGAAGTCTCCAATGACAAATGATACGACCAAATAGAATATCAAGAATACGGCTATCGGCGAGAGTGCTAATAGTCCGCGTTTGGGGGCTATGTTGTTATCAGATTGTAAGTTCATTTTAAAAACAATGTGTAAGATTAGACAGCAAAGATACTGTTTTTTTGCGTAATGACATTAAACTTTGCAATAATAAGCGTCGAATTGCGTTATTTATTAAAACGTAAATTATGAAGAAATTATTATATATCGTTGCAGTGACAGTTATAGCCGCTATTTTCGGCTTGACCTCTTGCATCGAGGATGACTTCACCACATCACCGTCAGAGGTCATGACCTTCTCTGTCGATACACTTGATATAGGAACAATTTTCACAGACGAAGGCTCAGCCACACACCGTTTTGTTGTCTATAATCGCAATAGCAAGATGCTGAACATCAGCAATGTGTCGCTCTCCGGTGAGAATGCGCAGTATTTCCGTCTTAATGTTGACGGCATGAGCGGCAAGGAGTTTAGCAATGTCGAGATACGTGGCAAGGATTCAATCTTTGTATTTGTCGAAGTTACACTTCCCGAAAATGGTGTTGATTTGCCTGTTGACGTTACCGCACAACTCGATTTTACGGCAAACGGCGTAACTCGCTCTGTTGTGTTAAGCGCAACAGGTCAGGATGTTATCCGTTTATATGGCAATGTGATTGATGAAGATATGCACTTCACCGCAGGCCGACCTTATCAGATTTATGACTCTCTTGTGGTCAGTCAAGGCGCGACGTTGACCTTGGACGCAGGAGCTAAGTTATGCTTCCATGACGGTAGCTATTTAGCTGTGCGTGGCACGCTTATGGCCAACGGTGAGACAGATAATGAGGTGACTTTATGCGGAGACCGCACAGGCGATGTTATCACGAATGTTACATTTGACTTGATGGCAAGTCAATGGCTTGGCGTGTTCTTTACGTCAACCTCAAGTGGCAATAAGTTGACGAATACTTGCATTAAAAACACAGTTTACGGAGTTAATATCGGCAATGAGACCGAATCCGAAGATACACCGGATTTGACATTGATAAATAGCCGTTTGCGCAATTCTGCGGACTTGGCATTGAACGCTGTTCATGCCAATGTTAAAGCCTATGGTTGTGAATTTGCCGAGGCATCAAACGGATTAGTACGCTTGCAAGGTGGCACACACATATTCAACCACTGTACATTTGCCAACTATTATCTCTTTTCGGCAATAGGTGGCGCGGCATTGCAATTTGCACATCATTCTTATGAAACGGATGATGAATCCGGCAAGCCGTATCTGCGAGCAGAGTTTACAAACTCTATCATCTATGGCAACGGCTCTGACTTGTCGCATGGCGATTTGACTGATACGTCGGTCTATCTGCGCCGATGCTTGATTAAGAGCTCAGGTTCTGATGATGACAACTTTATCGAGTGCGTTTGGGGAGGTGACCCTAAGTATTACACCGTGCGCGAGGACTACTATTTTGACTACCGTCTCAAACCGGAGTCAGATGCCATCGGCGCAGGTGACGCATCTCTGACAGCATCCGAAGCCATTGTTGACCGCTATGGTCAACGACGTATAGCACCTGTTGACCTTGGCGCTTATGTTTATACGGAATCTATTGAATAGCTTATATTTAATTTAAAATATTGGCGGGCAGTTCGTGCTTCAACGAGCTGCCCGCCAAACTTTATGACGACTTAAATAAATTAGATATCTTTCATTTGACCTTTCTCGAGAACGGTAGCGTCAAGAACGGCAATTGTTGTCAAGTTGACAATATCGCGCACCGGAGAGTCTACACCGATAAAGTGTACAGGCTTATTCAAGCCAATCTGAATCGGGCCGATAGCCTCGCCTACGCCCATCTCAAGAATGAGACGGAATGCGGTGTTTGCTGCTGTCACGTTGGGGAATATGAGTGTGTTGACATCCTTGCCGTTAAGACGGGTGAATGGATAAGTCTGGTCACGGAGGTCGCGATTAAGTGCATAGCTGACTTGCATTTCACCGTCAATAGGCAACTCGGGGTATTTCTTTTGCATGCGGTCAACGACGGCGTGAGCAATCTTGCCCTCAGCATCGTTGTTTGAACCGAAGTTGCTGCAAGATACCATAGCCATAACAGGCTCGCGGTTAAAGTAGTCAACGGCATATCGTGCGAGACGTGTTACGTCATAGAGTGCGTCTTCATCCATGTTGTGATTAATCAAAGTGTCAGCGAGGAAAAGTACGCCGCGTTTGGTGTTCACGATGTGCATTGTTGCAAAGTGTTTATAACTTGGACGAATACCGATGACCTCTTCTGCTATGATGCCCGGCTCCTTGCTGCTTGAATAAGTGCCGCCGAGGAAAGCATCAGCATCGCCTGTCTCCACCATCATCATGCCGAAATAGTTGCGGTCGAACATCTTCTCGCTTGCTTCGGCGTATGTCAAGCCGTTGCGTTGACGTTTGTCTGCGAGAAGTTTTGCATAGCGACTGCGACGTTCTGCTTCACGGTCGTGACGAAGGTTGACAATCTCAATGCCGCGAATGTCGATGCCGAGACTCTTCGCGCGTTTCGTAATCATTTCGTCGTTACCCAACAAGATAGGAATAGCTAAACCTTCGCGCTTCACAACGACAGCAGCACGGAGCATATTGTCCGTATTTGCTTCGCTGAAAACTACGCGCTTCGGATTGCGCTTGACGGTCGAGATGATGTTGTACATGAACTTAGATTCAAAGCCCATCTTAGAGCGAAGGGCTGCGTCATAAGCATCCCAGTCGGTGATAGGTTGTGTTGCCACACCGCTTTCCATAGCTCCGCGAGCAACGGCGGGAGCAACAGTGGTCAGCAAGCGTGGGTCGAGAGGCTTCGGCAGTATATATTCGCGTCCGAACTTCAATCCTGACATATTGTATGCGGCATTGACGATAGACGGCACAGGTTGCTTTGCTAACTTAGCGATGGCGTGGACAGCCGAAATTTTCATCGACTCGTTTATTGCTGATGCGCCACAGTCAAGTGCGCCGCGGAATATATATGGAAATCCTAACACATTATTTATTTGGTTGGGATAGTCAGAACGACCTGTCGCAAAGATAATATCGTTGCGAGCTGCTGTGGCCTTTTCATATGCAATTTCCGGATTGGGGTTGGCGAGTGCAAAGACGATAGGATTTGGTGCCATTGATTGCACCATCTCTGTGGTCAAAACATCGGCAACTGACAGCCCGAGGAACACGTCAGCACCAACCATTGCCTCAGCCAAAGTCGTAATATTACGCTCGGTGGCAAATTGTTGCTTCTGAGAGTTCAGACCTTTGCGCGACTTAGAGATAACGCCTTTACTGTCACACATTACAATATTCTCACGCTTTACGCCTAATGCCATATATAATAGTGTGCAAGATACGGCGGCAGCACCTGCGCCGTTAACGACGAGTCTGACATCTTTGATATCTTTGCCTTGAATCTCAAGGGCGTTAAGCAAACCTGCGCCTGAGATGATGGCGGTGCCATGTTGGTCATCGTGCATAACCGGAATATTGAGCTCATCGCGTAGGCGTTGCTCAATTTTGAAACATTCCGGAGCTTTGATATCCTCAAGGTTGATGCCACCAAAGGTCGGGGCAAGAGCCTTCACTATGTCGATAAACTTATCAGGATCTTTTTCATCGACTTCGATGTCAAAGCAGTCGATACCTGCAAAAATTTTAAACAAAAGAGCTTTGCCCTCCATCACGGGCTTTCCGGCGAGAGCGCCGATGTCGCCGAGGCCGAGCACGGCTGTTCCATTAGAAATAACAGCTACCAAGTTGCCCTTGTTGGTATAGGCATAAGCATCTTCAGGCTTCTTCTCGATTTCAAGACAAGGATAAGCAACGCCGGGAGAGTAAGCGAGAGCCAAGTCTTGTTGAGATGAGTAGGGCTTAGTAGGGACAACTTCGGTTTTGCCGGGGCGCGGAAATTGGTGATAATTCAGCG
>CAYYAA010000057.1:7867-13756 GCA_964469875.1 uncultured Bacteroides sp. | reverse complement strand
ATACACTAACACACAAAAAGGTTATGCCCACACGAGCATAACCTTTTGTGTATCACAATATTACTATTTCAGTACCCTATCATTGAGTAAGTCGCCACAATTTGAGCGAACCTCATCTATGATCTCACGACACCTCATTTCCTTTATCATTACTTTTTTGCCAACAGCTAACATATCATCTACAGTTGGCGTTCCGGTCCCGTTGATTGACGTGGCGTGCTCTCCATGATAACCCGCAGCGCAGAGCGTAAGGTCATAAGCCGGAGCAAGATGCCACTTAAACTTGCCGCTTTCATCCGCCTTGACATAATAGCTGAAATTCTTGCAGTGGTCATCTTTATTATCGGTTAAATAATTGAATACCATACGTCTAAACATTTCTTCCACTGCCTTAATATCATGTGTCAAATATGCCGTCAGCGCTAACAGATTAGTATAATCAAGCACAGGATTGTCTAAAGATATGCACATCAATCCACCCGCTGTCACCGTGTGCAATCGCTCCCCTTCAGGGCTAATGTCAAATCTGCGAACAGTGAAATATTGGCCATTTGTGAGTTTAAAATCCGGGACATCTATTCCACAATTTCTCGCAATTTCATTATAATGATATTCCTGCAACCCCATATCAACAGGGTCATAAGTGTGACGAAATTTCACAAGCCAATGCCCGCTATCATCACTAAAAATAGCTTTAGGTCGGCATCCTCCACTATTTCTGCTATTGAATAACAATAGCTCTGCATCATCTGACGACTTCTCGCCAAGCACGTCCAAGGCTTTTGCTTGGAGCAAATCGAAGTCTAATACATCCGCTTGACTTATTATCGTATTATCAGGCTCGTATGTCAGCGCGCCCATTCCACCATTACCGACCATAGTGAGTCTGTCTAATGCTGATAATTGGAAGTCATCAATGCCAATCTTTTTAAGTGCTTGATGCAGCAGGTATCTGCCATATCCATCGGGCAAACTGTCTTCAAATACTCCAAAATTTCCGGCAAACGGCTGTGGTTTGGCTATGAACAATCCCGCTTTAAGCGGCAACTCAAGGGGTGATATACTGAATCCCGCTGACAGCCACGTCTTGTCATACTCAAATGCACAAAGCCTGTTATCGGGCGTTAGCGATAGCGTCCCCACCCGATTTCCATGATACATTACCGTGAGTTTATCTGTCTTTTTCATCGTTTATGCGCGCGTTTCTTACCGCTGTTACGGCGTATGGTTGTCAGTTCTTCCATGGTCGAATATTTTGGCTCGGAAAAGATATTTTTCACCTCCGAAATATATCCTAATGCCACAGCTATATCTATCAAATTTTTAAGCGAGATAAGCCCTTTCTGTTCAAACCTCACAATGTTGCAGACTGAGATGCCTGACAACTCCGCAACAGCTTCGCGCGTAAGGCCCTTCTCTATGCGGCGCTTGCGGAAGTCATTGGCTATCGTCCGTGCTATGTCATCAGCATTTTCTGATATAAATCTGTCTAAAACTGATAATATATCATTCATTATCCATTGATTTTCATTGTTATTGATAATATCTTATCAGTTGCAAATATATAAAATAAATATGTAAACAACAAAATAATTTTCGCGCTTACAGCCGTTTACACACAACAAGCCGGAGGCAATAGCTTTTGTCTCCGGCTTATCCTATATTACGAACAAGTCTATTATTCGAGGTTCTTGCGGACTTGAGCAAGGTACTGCTTCATCGCTTCGCCGTCGTGACGATTTACGATGTCGCTGAGACGTGTCAATTGTTCTTGAATACGCTCTAACTGCTTGGGCGTGTTCGGATTAAAGAGTATTTCGCTGAGCAAATAGTCGTCCTCGCTCATCAGACCGTTGGCTATCGCCATGTGACGCTTAAACGTCGTGCCGGGCGCATCTTGGTGCTTCATGGTCGAAGCAAAAACCAATGTTGACGCAAAAGGCACTGAGAGTGAATATGCTATCGTCTCATCATGCTGTTGGAATGTGTACTCCTCGATGTGAAGTTTCAACCGTGTATAGATGTCACGGAAGAAAACCTTGCCGAGGTGGTCACCCTCACTGATGATAATTGCATTCTCATTTGAGAGATTACTGAGCGACGCAAATGTCGGACCAAACATCGGGTGAGTTGAGACGAAGGGATGACCGGCGTTAGCATAAAACTCCGGAAGTCCGGTCTTCACTGACGCGATATCGCTGAGTATTGCGTCTGCACTTAGGTGCGGAAGCACTTGGTTAAAGGCATCAAGCGTGTATTTTACTGTCGCTGCATTGATTACCAATCGCGGATTAAATTCATCAACCTCATCAAGCGATGCAAAACGACGACAGTTAAATGTAAATCTCAGTCGTGACGAGTCGTGGTCATATACGGCTACATCATGGTCAAAAGAGAGTAAATCGCAGAAGAAGGAGCCCATTTTTCCGGCTCCCAATATCAATATTTTCATTATCGTTCTAACGTGTTCTGATTAGTCGTTTCTGATACCGTTAACAATTTCAATCTGCTGATGCACAGACTCTTCGTGAATTGCCTCGAGTACCGATTTCATAAAGTCAGCGCTCATTCCGACGCTTACGGCTGCATCAACACGGCTCTGCATCAAATCGCTATATCGGCCGGGTTGAACTACAGGCATACGATGCTCTTGTTTATAGCGACCAATGTCACGAGCCACACGCATACGGCGATTGAGCAGCTCAAGCAGCTCGTCATCAATGCTGTCTATCTGTTGACGCAGCAGGTCAAGACCTTCGGTCGTGTGTGTCTCGTCGCGCAGCACGAGCATGTGGATGATATAGTTAAGCACATCAGGCGTAACCTGTTGCGCTTTGTCACTGAGCGCACATTCCGGGTCGCAGTGGCTCTCAATGATAAAGCCGTTAAAGCTCATATCCAACGCTTGCTGTGCAATAGGCGCTACCAATTCGCGCTTGCCGCCTATGTGACTTGGGTCACAAAGTATAGGCAAATTAGGATAGCGACGACGCAACTCGATAGGAATACGCCATTGCGGCATATTGCGATAGAGATGCTTGCCGTATGCACTAAAACCACGGTGGATAGCTCCGAGATGTCGAATTCCGGCGTTATATATACGTTGCAATGCGCCAATCCATAGCTCCAAGTCAGGATTTACAGGATTCTTCACCAAGACTGTTGCATCTACATCAAGTCGTTTAAGTGTATCTGCAATTTCTTGCATCGCAAAGGGGTTTGCTGACGTACGCGCACCAATCCAGAGAACATCAACACCGGCTGCAACGGCTTCCTCAACGTGATGTTGATTTGCAACTTCTGTCGCTGTGTGCATGCCGGTCTCGGCCTTTACTTTCTTCAGCCATTCGAGACCGATAGAACCTACGCCCTCAAAGCCACCCGGCTTTGTACGCGGCTTCCAGATGCCGGCTCTATAGATTTTAAAACCGAAAGATGAGAGTTCTCGTGCGGTCTGCAACACTTGTTCTTCAGTCTCCGCACTACACGGGCCTGCTATTACCAAAGGTTTGCTTTGATCAATATCGTCAAAGTATATAGACTTTAAATCATCCATGTTTATATGTGTTTAGAGAAGTTTTTTAATACGTTGTTCTGCGGCTTGGATTACGTCAACCGTCGCACAAAGTGAGATACGGATATAGCGATTGCCATTTGAGCCGAAAATAAATCCGGGAGTAATGAACACTCCTGCCTCATTAAGAACTCGCTCGGTAAAGTCCTCAACATTGGCTATATCATCCGGAATTTTCCCCCAAAGGAAAAGTCCGCGCTGCTTAGGGTCAAATTTGCAACCAAGCGCATCCATCACACGCTCAGCAGCTTTGCGTCGCTCGCCGTATGCTTCATTAAGTTTCTTATACCACGAATCATCAGCATTAAGCGCCTTGACTGCGGCAAGCATGACAGGCTTAAATTGTCCCGAATCAATATTACTCTTGACCTTAACAATCCACTCTACAAACTGCGGATTTGAGGCAAGCATTGCGACACGCCAACCTGCCATATTATGGCTCTTACTCAGCGAATTAAGCTCGATAGCGATGTCGCGGGCACCGTCAACAGCGAGTATGCTCTGCGGATTGTCATTGAGGATAAAACTATACGGATTATCATTGACAATCACGATGTTATGACGTTTACCGAAGTCGATAATGCGACGGAAGGTGTCAGCAGCCGCGGCTGCTCCTGTCGGCATGTGCGGGTAGTTGACCCACATAAGTTTGATACGGTCAAGCGGCAAGCGTTCAAGGGCTTCAAAGTCCGGTTGCCAACCATTATCCTCGCGGAGGTCGTATGAGAAGATATCAGCCTCTGCCAAGCGGCTCGCTGAGGTGTATGTCGGATAGCCGGGATTGGGTACCAATACGCCATCTCCGGGATTTAAAAACGCCAAAGAGATAATCAACACACCTTCTTTTGAGCCTATAAGCGGCTGTATTTCCTTATCAGCATCAAGTGTAACACCATAGTGACGTGAATACCATCCGGCAAAAGCCTTGCGCAGTTCCGGCAAGCCCACTGTCATTTGATAGCTATGATTGCCCGGCTTCGCTGCCTCCGCAGTCAGCGTCTCTATTACTTCGCTTGACGGCATCATATCAGGTCCGCCGATTGCAAGTGAAATTATATCCTCACCGGCGGCTTTGCGTCGCGCTATTTCTTTCAATTTGCGAGAGAAGTAGTATTCTTGAACTGTTGCAACTCTGCGAGCAGGTTGAATTGTTGATTGCTTGTCCATATCTTTGGTCTTAGTAGGTAGTAATAAAAAATCCCGTTTACCTCGGTCATAGGTACGGGATTGTGTATATCTTAAATTTATTTGCGATTAAAGCATACGTCAAATCCCGTTCTTATCGTAATAATAAGAATAAGAATAATAAAAATATGCGTAAAATCGAGTCATTTAGAATCAGTCTTTAATAGTTTTACGTCGCAAAGTTACATAATATTCTTATTTCTGCAAATTTTATATCAGATTTTTATTGATAAAATTAAAAAAGTGGCGTTTTTTAGCCTAAGTTACGCAGATTTTATCATTTTATAAGTTCAACATTATAATTTTTCAGAGTTTTGACTGGCACTCCAATATAAACTCATCAACTAAATATAGGTTACTATACAAGTATAAGCCCGTGCTCTTGTCATGTAGTTGAGCACATGTCTTACTCTCATAAAACAACGACAGTGCTTTAGTCGGCGTAATATCCAACCGCTTGGACAGCTCAGCCGCTATACAGCCTATATGCAGACCCATTATCATATCCTGCACCTCCGGCGACTTCAAATAATCTTCATTCAGCTCGTTCTGTTCCATCTGCTGCCTCCCAATTATTAAGACACTCTATTACATTATCTATCACGTGCGTACGACTTTCAAGATGCAATACATCATAATATTCTATAATATATTTTTCTATCAAGTCTACTTTTTTCATTCGGCTATAGGCTTCATAATAGCTTATGCCCAAACGTCGCGCTACTCCTTCGACACATGTAGCGGCGAAGGACAGAACTATCTCTGTATGACTTAATTCCATAAATTCCTGCATAGATTTATCTTATTTAGCTAACCGTAATAATTGGTTTTCCGAAGAATGTAGACAACATTCCTATGGTGGCGATAGTAAAATTATGTTCACCACTTAACCAGCGTGTAATTTCACTCGGACGCTTGCCAATTGCATCCGCAAGTTGTTTCTTAGACAGACCTCGCTCTCGCATAAGAGCATCAAGCTTATTTGAAATTTCAAACGATAAACATGTTTGTGCTCTTTCTTCCGGCGTAATTTCTCCAAGAAGCTCTCTTAATGGTATTTTTGATGTCTTCATAACGCAAATATACAAAAAGTATTTCACATAAATGTAAAACGAAATATTTTTTTGACA
>CAYYAA010000057.1:0-7767 GCA_964469875.1 uncultured Bacteroides sp. | reverse complement strand
CGCAAATATACAAAAAGTATTTCACATAAATGTAAAACGAAATATTTTTTTGACATCATTCGATTATATCTAAAAAACAGACAGGTCGGCATCACGCAGACCTGTCCTCCTAAAAAAATAAATTGGCTATCGTTATTTAGTAATTTTAAGGTATTGCGCCCCATATGGGGTTATAGCCCTTATGCAATAGAATCCTTTATTGAGATGCGAGATATTGATTGTTGAAGCTGTCGTGCGCATCACTCTGCGCCCTGACAGCTCATATATTTCTACCAAATGCCCACTATGTGGAGATATTACAGTTATATTGTCTCCTTTACGTTCTATCCTGACCGCATTGTCTATCGTCAAGTGATTTAGGCCGCTATAATGTTCTGCAATAAATGAGCAATCATACAACGCGATGTTATCTACTCCAAGAGCATAGCCATCATGCGACGTTACATTGATAGCAATGTAAACAGTCTTGTCGTAGTAGTCTCCTAACTCAACTCCACGCTCCTTGCGTGTGCCGGACTCGCTGTCTACTGATAACAGTGTCGTGTAATCCCACCACACATCTTCATTCTCTGACACCTTAATGCGGTAATTTTCTGCTTTACTGTCAGATAACGCGCCGAAGTTTGCAACAAGGCAAGCATTGCCGCTATCAACGTGAACCGGTGGCAGCACTATCCAGCGGTCTGCCGAGCTTTCGACTTCGCCTTGTGTAGCCACGCCGAGCATATATGCGCCATTGCTTGTTGGCATTCCGTCACATTGGATGATAGCAAAACCGCTTTCGCCAAAGAGATTTTTCATCTCATCGGTGAACTGTACAGCGTCCTCAGTGCGCAGCTCAAAGTCAGTAGGGACAATGCCGTCTTCAAAGTTCCACAAGCAGTCAGGCGTGCCCATAACTCTGAATGTCGATTCGATAACATTATCCGTGAGGTCTACATCATCAGCGTTTAACAGCTCAATGCGCAGCTTGTGTTCGCCTTCTTGGACATCATAAAGAAGGCCTAAGATTTCGAGATTACGGTCTGCAAGTCGCTCTACGGTCAACTGTTCTTGATAACATTGTTTGCCGTCGATAAATACGCGCAAGTCTCCTGTCGCATCTTTTACTCCATGATTTTTCACCTTAAAGAGCACCGATTTGCTTGATAGTTGCGGCACGATATCTGTCGGATTTATCAAGGAGCAAATATGCAGGTCTACATAGTCTTCTGACACGGCATTTATCTCTATATCGTCTATGCAAATCCAGTTATTGCCGGCATCTTTTGTCGCACGAAAACCGACGTAAACGACTTGCGGCTTGTCGATATAGATTAAACCCATTTTCTGCTTGTAAACATCAGAAGCAGCCGGGTTGTAAACGCCTAATAGGTTTGTCATTGCTTCGGGAGTGTTTTCATTACCCCAATAGACCTCTACCGACTCATCAGGCGAATTGGTGAGGGTGGAAAGCCAAAATTTTACGATATGATAACCGGCTTCCATCCTGATACCGTCAATAATCGCCCAGTCACTTGCTTGCGCCAAACCGTTGTAGCTGTAAGTGAGAGCATTCTCTCCGGTGCGAGCTGTTTGGATATACCAGTTTCCCGGACTTACCGCCCAACATCCGGCGAGGTCAGAGCGCTTATAATAGCGAACGTCATCAGTATCTTCTTCAGCCTCAAAACTTTGTGTATAAGGCTCATCTGCCGGACCTATATGACGAACAATTTTTGACAGTGTGTTATTGCCGTCATAAACATCATCCGAGTGTGTGACGGTAGCCGTGATTTTGTAGTTGTTATGCGGCACTGACAAGTTGAGTTTGCCGCCGAGACTTAGTTCTAAAGATTGGTTGACTGCAAGTTTCTGACTAATCGTTTCAGCGAAAGCCTTAACTCCGTCAACAGCTATCTCAACTTTATACTTACCGCCTTCAGCGTCACAAAGTCCCACATTCTTAATGCGCAGTCTTACAGGCTCATTAGTTTTCAGTGAATCCATTGACACAGGCGTCATTATCTCTTCAACTTCAAGGTCAACGGGATTTTCACATCGTCTTACGGTCAAAGATTGAGCATAAAGTCTGTCCATATCTTCATCTGAACAAGCATAAAAGCCGACATAGAACGGCTCGTTAGCTTTAAGGTCAACAAGAAAGTAGCCGCTATGCTGACCTTTCACATTGTCATAAGACTTCACACAATTAGCAATCAAAGCATCATGTGTCGGCTCTGAGCCATAACAGATTTTCATTGACTCGGGTAGTCCTTGACCTGCTTCAAATTTATATGTCACCAAATATTGTCCGGTGACTTCGGGCGTAATAGCCGGAGAGACCAACCAATCATCAGCAACATTGTCACTGTGATAGTTGTAGAAAGTTCGCTTACCTGAATACTGCGTAGCCAAGTATTGCCATGTAGCACCGTCATTGTTATGGTCAATGACAGACCATTGACGAAACTCCGCACGGGAGTTTAGCGTCGTGGAGAATATCGTCTGCGCACCTAACGCAAACGATATCCCCACTGCAAGGATAAATGTGATAAGCGGTTTCATAGAAAAAACTTATTTTTTATTAGCTCTTATGCTTTCTTTTATTAGCTACACCACAAAGTTACACAATTATTTCTCATTACAAAGTTATTACAGATTTATTTAGGGGGGGTAATACTTCTTAACACTTGTGGCATTATTTTCAGCAAATAGACCAAAATCAGCGTCTGATTTAAGTTACTTTTAATTACATTTTGTAACCTCACGGTTACACCCGTTGTAACACAATTTGTTACGTAACAATTATTTGGACATTTTATCACCTTAGCATCTTAGGTGCATGGAGGTAGATGCCAAACGAAATTCCGACATTCCAACTGCGAGTGGAGGCGCCGAAATAATTGCAATAGGCACTAAGTGTTCCGAATGGAAATTGATATGAAAGGTCAGCCTCACCATAGAAGTTTACAGTGTCAAACCAACTGCCGTAAGCCGCGCCTGAAGGCAGTGCATAGATTGTGCGCAGCGGCACAAAGGCATAGCCCCCTACCCTCGCCGTTAGATTTGCTATGGGCGAATATATCGGAACGACACCGGCGGCAAGATAGTTATTAGCTCTAAAGTCTGTGTTAAATACATTGTCAGATGCCGGAGTGGGCGCGAACTGTGGCGCGGATATTAACGAGGCTTTATAGTCTGACAAGAGTTTGCGTGTTGACAGCATCACGTTTGACTCCAAACCGAGACTCCATCGCGATGACAGCGACAGATAGTTGCGCGTCACTGACTCAAATTGTAGCCATTTGACGTTTTGTCGTCCCGTTGCCTCTTCATTGCCGTTGAGCGTGAGGTTGGCTCTGCCAAGTACGCCCATTAAGGTTGCTGAATATTTTGCTCCCGAAGTCGGGAAATTTTCATTATCAAGTGTGCTTGAAAGATAGCGGGCAAAGGCTTGTCCGAGATTGTGCACCAAAGCATCGCGGTCTGATATTTCTCCGATGAGATATGTCGGTGAGATGTATGAATCTTTAAGGCGACCGCCACCGATACCGACCTCGCTTATGCCGTTGCGACCTGCTGCAACAACCCATTTCAGTTTGGCAAAGGTCTCAATGCCTGTAACAAAGGCTATCTGTTTGTCTTTAAAAAAGAGTTTGTCGTCTTCATAATATTTGCGACGTGACGCAACTGCTTCGAGTGCAATTGCCGATGGATGTGCCGTGCGCAAGTGGATGCTGCCATTAAACAATGCAGCATAATAACTCTGACCAACCCATGCGTTGATATTGGCACTTGTCGAATTGAAATTTAGCGTTGAGTAACCTGCCGAGACAAAAATATAACTGTTGCTTGACGAGGTGAGATAACCGCCGAAGCCTACTTTGTAATTATCCTTTACCGAAGCACGCAGTTTGAGATTAAACAATCCGGTGGTGTCATTATAGCAGGCTTGCGGCTGCAAGTTTTTGAATTTACCTAATGACGCGGCGCGATAGTAGGCATCGCGAGCCTTGTTAATGCCTATTGTATCTAAATCATTACCAAACAGATAGCGAATATATTCATTTTGACGGCGCGTTCCGCCGGTGACATCAACATCATCAAAGCGCACATAGGGCGTTTTGGACTTAAATACCGCACGGCGATGCTTCAGCGAGACTGAATCAGAACGTGTTGTTATGCGACCCTTGATTGAGTCCATCATTTCCATTGCCTTCTGATAGCCTATATCATAGATAGTCTGCGCTTTAGCAAAGTCGAGCAAGCCGAACTGGCTGAGTTTGATGCGCATCTTAATACCCTCGTCCTCAGGCAAGTTGTAGTCATTATTTTGAATAACAAGATTTTCAACTTGGTCAATGATAGACGTTTGCGGGCCTGTTGCCGGACCTGACACACTAACGCCCAACATAATTGACGGTGCAAAGTCTGTGCGCATGACATCAACAGGAAAGTTGTCATAAATGCCACCGTCATAGAGCAATATGCTATCTATCATTGTAGGCTGGAACACTATCGGGAAACTCATTGAGGCGCGTATAGCGTCACCAAGCGAGCCTTTGCGCAACACCTCTTTACGCTTCTCCTCAACATTAGACGCGACACAACGGAACGGCACAAAGAGCTTGTCAAAGTCGCCGTTGCACTGCGCTGTGTATGCCGAAAACAGTTCCATGAATGCAAAATTCATCGGCACGGGCGAGATAAGGCTTGCCGCCACTGAGTCGGCACTTGCGCCGACAGGAACGGTCATCATCGCCGGACTTGCCGCCTCACGATTGAAATAGTAATTGAGTCGCGGATCTATCTTGCCGGTTGACCAATAGCCGAAGCTACGCGACTGTATCAACTGCATCATTTCTGCCGGCGTATATCCTGCGGCATAAAGTCCGCCGACAATAGCGCCCATTGACGTGCCGGCTATATAGTCTATTGGTATATTATTATCCTCAAGTGCCTGAATTACACCGATATGCGCAATACCTTTAGCACCTCCGCCGCTTAGCACCAATCCGACAGACTGGTGAGCGGGACGCGACACGCTGTCAGTGCTCTCGGCAGCAAAGCCGGGAACAGCCAAAGATAGCATTGCGAGCAGTATGACGATTAGGCGTGTCTTCATATATGAAGATAACAAAATTTGATGTCAAATGGTTGTGTTCGTTGTCTCTGAAATGAACGAATCTTTAAATCCGATAAAATAAAGCACACCGTCAAGCCCGATTGTCGAAATGGATTGACGCGCAGTCTGTTTCACCTTTGGCTTGGCATGAAAAGCTATGCCGAGACCTGCGGTAGAGAGCATCGGCAAGTCATTAGCGCCATCACCGACAGCAATGGTCTGTGCGATGTTGATATTCTCGACTTGTGCGATGATGCGCAGAAGTTCAGCCTTGCGCTTACCGTCAACTACATCGCCGAGATAGCGTCCTGTCAGTTTACCGTCAACAATTTCCAACTCATTGGCATAGACATAATCAATGCCGAATTTTTGTTTTAGATAGTTGCCGAAGTAAGTAAAGCCACCTGATAAAATTGCCGTTTTAAATCCCGCACGTTTGAGCACCTGCATCATGCGACCGACACCCTCCGTTATAGGCAAGTTCTCGGCAATCTCGCGCATAACACTCTCGTCAAGACCTTTGAGCAAAGCCACACGCTCTGTGAAACTCTGTGTGAAGTCAATCTCACCACGCATTGCACGCTCCGTTATCTCGCGCACTTGCGCTCCGACACCGGCACGGTCTGCCAATTCATCAATGACCTCAGTCTCAATAAGCGTTGAATCCATATCAAAGCAAACGAGACGGCGGCAACGGCGATAGACATTATCTTCTTGTAACGAAATATCAAATTCCTCTTCAGATGATATTTGCATAAAACGACGACGCATCTCAGCAGTATCGCGAGGATTGCCGCGCACCGAAAATTCGACGCAAGATTTTGATTTAGAGACTTCTGTATCGTTAAGAGGAATACGTCCGGTCAAACGCTGAATGCCGTCTATGTTCAAACCTTGTCGAGCTATTTCGTCAGTCACCAAAGCGATGTGACGCGCTGTCAGACGACGACCGAGGATGGTTATAATCCAGCGATTTTTGCCTTGCAGTGACACCCATTCCTCATATTCGCCGATAGAGATTGGCGTAAATCTTATCTTTACATTAAGTTCATAAGCCTTAAAGAGCAAGTCTTTCATAATGTCACCCGAAACATCACTGTTAGTCTTGAACAGTATGCCTAAAGACAGCGAGTGGTGAATATCAGCTTGACCGATGTCCAAGATTTGTGCATCATATCGCGCCAATATCTCTGTCAAGGCTGACGTTACGCCCGGACGGTCATAGCCTGAAATATTTATGAGGATTAGTTCGACGTTCATAGTTGATAATGTAATGATTAATTATGTAGTTTAATTTGAGAAGGTCTGACGGATAACCTGAGCCACCAAATCCGGTTCAAATCCGCGAGACGCTGCAAACCTGAATATTTTTGTTTTGCCTTCATAGCTGTCTGCATCTGTCATTGTCTTAATCTTCTGTTTAATAATATGTTGAAGGTTTGACATATAGACTTCATCTTCGACATCATTCAAGGCCTCTTTAATGATTTCGCGGTCAATGCGTTTGGCATATAACGCCTGAGCGATTTTGCGCTTGCCCCAGCGAGCAAAAGCGACTTTGTCGCGCACAAAGGCACGAGTGAAGCGACGGTCATCAATAAATCTGCGCTCTGTCAGACTTGTGATAATGCGCTCCGTGTCGGCATATTCAAGCCCCATGCGGCGCAACTTCTGACGAATTTCTTCGCTGCACCGCTCGGCTTTGGCACATAATTCTTCGACTTTGATTATGGCGCGTTCAGGTGATATAGGGGCTTTGCTGTTATACATTATTTTTCAATCAGTTTCGACTCAAAAGCGCGATATTCGCCGAGGATTTTCAAGTCATTGAGCAAGGGACGCACGGCATCAAGTGCTTGATGATAGCGCACCACGCTGTCAAAGGTCAAGTCAATATAGAAACGATATTCCCATTCTCTGCCGACGATAGGCAGTGATTGTATCTTTGACAAGTTAATATCATAGAATGACAAGATTGTCAACACTTTAGACAATGCGCCTTTGGTGTGAGGCAAAGTGAAGACAATTGACGATTTATTGATTTGACTTTCGTTGGGAGCGACCTCCGAAGCCAACAGTGGGTCAGCGAGGATGAGGAAGCGAGTGAAATTGCGTTTGTTTGTCTCGATGCCACGTTCAAGGATGTTCAAGCCATAAAGCGTTGCAGCATATTCACCGCAAACAGCAGCATGACCGACAAGATTGTTTTGCGCTATCTCTTGTGCCGAGCCTGCCGTATCAAATTTTTCAATCATTTTGAGATTTGGATGACGGCGGAGGTATTGCTCACACTGCATCAGAGCCATAGGGTGGGAATTGACTTCAGTCAACTGGTCTATTGTCTGACCGGGGAGCGCGGCGAGGACATGAGAAATGCGCATTTTCATTTCGCCTATTACACGGAGAGAGCTTTGGCGCAACAGCTCGTGGTTGCCAAGCAAACTTCCGGCGATGGTATTTTCAATTGCCACAATGCCCATAAGCGAGGCATCAGTAGACAATTTGTCAAACATATCAGGGAATGTGTCGCATGGGATGGTCTCGATTTCTTCTCCTGCGAAGTATTCTCTTGCGGCTGCATCGTGGAAGCATCCTGCAACACCCTGTATGGTTACTTTTTTAGTCATATTCGTTATAATGTGATTGGATTAGTTTTTGGT
>CAYYAA010000056.1:0-13990 GCA_964469875.1 uncultured Bacteroides sp. | reverse complement strand
TTATTGTCAGATGCCGGGATAAGTGCATCATGCAACTCACGCACATTAGTGGCACACGCCAAAGGATTTCCATTAGATATATTGTACCTACGCGATGATGATATACCCCAAGCCGTGAGCATGGGCGTCGCCGACATCGGCATAGTAGGCCTTAACGAAGTAGAGGAGCGTGGCAACGCTGTTGACATCGCAATGAGATTGGGTTTTGGCGTATGCCGCATATCTCTTGCCGTACCTAAAACCGTTGATTATAACGGCATTGAGTGGTTTAACGGCAAACGCATTGCCACGTCATATCCTAAAATACTAAAAGACTATTTTAATCGTAATAACATTTCAGCTGACATTCATGAGATTGCAGGCTCGGTTGAAGTTGCGCCTGCCGTGGGCATGGCAGATGCTATTTTTGATATCGTTTCATCCGGTGGCACATTGATACAAAACGGATTGCGCGAGGTCGAGAGTGTGTTTGCATCTGAAGCCGTACTGATTTCTACGCCCGGATTAAGTGATGACAAGAAGGCTGAAATTGAGAAGTTGAAGTTCCGCTTTAAGTCAATCAATGACAGTCGCGGCATGAAGTATGTGCTTATGAACCTCCCTAAAAGTTGTGTCGAGCAAGCTGTGGCGCTTTTACCGGGCATGAAAAGTCCGACACTGCTACCTCTCGCCGATGAGAATTGGTACTCACTTCACGTGGTCATTCGCGAGGAGGAGTTGTGGGAGAAAATTGAGAAGCTAAAACAACTCGGGGCTGAAGACATACTAATTCTCTCTCTCGAAAACATAATAAGGTAATGAACATTATTACAAATCCGAATAGGACAACGTGGCAACAGCTTACCGAGCGCAATACGCCGGATGATGCCAAGGTGACGGCTGCGGTTGAAGCTATAATTGACAAGGTTCGCAAAGATGGAGACAAGGCTCTCAAAGAGTATGCTGCATTGTTTGACCATACTGACATTGACTGTCTCGAAGTCAGCGAGGCTGAAATAGGAGCTGCAATAGAAGCCATTTCTGACGACATGAAGCGCGTCATAGAGTCAGCTGCCGACAATATACGCAAATTTCACAGTGCACAGATGCCTGCATCTGTTGACGTGGAGACCGCGGCCGGAGTGAGATGTGTCCAACGTGCAGTTCCTATTCAAAGAATAGGATTATACATTCCCGGAGGACAAGCTCCGCTATTTTCAACAGTGCTAATGTTGGCGATACCGGCACAAATTGCAGGCTGCCCCGACGTTGTTCTTTGCACTCCGCAAAGTCACAACAGCCCCATATCGGCTGAGATATTGTTTGCCGCGCACATTTGCGGAGTCAAGAAGATATATCGCATCGGCGGCGCTCAAGCCATTGCCGCACTTGCCTATGGCACCGAGAGCATAAAGCGCGTTGACAAAATCTTCGGTCCGGGTAATCGCTATGTTATGAAAGCGAAACAGATGGTCACAACAGTGACATCCATAGATATGCCAGCCGGTCCAAGCGAGGTATTGGTGCTTGCTGACAAGACAGCGAATGTCACTTATGTCGCTGCCGACCTGCTTTCTCAGGCTGAACACGGGCCGGACAGTCAAGCAATGCTTGTTTGTAATGATGAAACAATAGCCTTGAAAGTCAGCGCTGAGATTAACCGTCTACGCACAAGCCTATCACACGGCGAATCAATTGACCATTCGCTTAGTCAAAGTCGACTAATTGTGCTGAATAATGTCGCTGATATGGTTGAATTTGTTAACACTTATGCGCCCGAACACTTGATAATCTCAATGGAACATCCGTGGGATATTGCCGACAAGATTAGGGCGGCAGGCAGTGTCTTTATCGGCAACTACTCGCCGGAGAGCGCCGGTGACTATGCGTCAGGCACAAACCACACGCTGCCAACGAGCGGATGGGCGCGTTCATACAGCGGCGTTAACATTGACAGCTACATACGCAAAATCACCTACCAAGAGCTCACCCAAGACGGACTCCGCGCTTTATCACCGATAGTGACAGCTATGGCGGAAGCCGAAGGCCTTGATGCACACGCGCTTGCCGTCAAGGTCAGAATGTTATAATTTTAGCAACACACTACACTGCCATGACCGACCCACTTAAATATGTAAGGGCAAATATACTTGCACTTGAACCATATTCGACCGCTCGAGACGAATGTAAAGGCGGCGATATCTCTGTGTGGCTTGATGCCAACGAAAATCCATTTAACAACGGCCTCAACCGTTATCCTGACCCGCATCACAAGATATTAAAGAAGAAAATCAGCGAGTTAAAAGGCATCGGTGAAGAACATATCTTTATCGGCGGTTCGGGCAGTGATGAAGCAATAGACTTGACCTTTCGCATCTTCTGCCGTCCGGGAATAGATAAGGCTGTCATCATCGCGCCAAGCTACGGCATGTACGAGGTTTGCGCTCGCACAAATGACGTTGAAGTGCTCACGGTGCAGCTAAACGATGACTTTTCGCTGCCAGAAGAAAAGCTATTAGCTACCGCACGACAAAATGCTGACGTTAAATTAATGTGGATTTGTTCGCCAAATAACCCGACAGGTAATGCTTTTGACATAGCGCAGCTTGAACGTATCGCCGAACAATTTGACGGTATGCTGATTGTTGACGAGGCATATGTCGATTTCTCGACACGCGGCTCACTGCTGACTGTACTGTCAAAACATCGCAACATCATCGTTCTGCAAACGTTCTCCAAGGCATGGGGTATGGCATCACTGCGCGTAGGCATGGCGTTTGCAGATGCTGAGATTGCCACATTATATAATCGTGTCAAATATCCATATAACATCAACGGGCCAACACAAGCTGAATTAGTTAAGCGCATCACTAACTGCGACATTAAGCCACAAGTCAAGGAGCTGATAGCGGAGCGCAAAATGCTCAGTGAGGAATTGGCGAAATTTGACTGTGTACTAAAAGTCTACCCGTCGGATGCGAACTTCTTATTAGTAGAGGTGACTGACCCTGACGGTATATATGACTATCTCATTGCAAACGGCATCATCGTCAGAAACAGATGCCGCGTCAAGGGGTGCGGCAAATCACTGCGCATTACCGTAGGCACTCCGTCAGAAAATCAAAAGCTCCTGAAGCTACTCGCCGTTTATGGTAAAGCTGTCAAGAGCAGCAACACCCCCACCCTTCCCGACCGCACAGCAAGCATTGAGCGCAATACGTCAGAGACTGCGATAAGCCTTCAACTAAACCTTGATGGCGAAGGGACATCAGAGATAAGCACCGGTCTGCACTTCTTTGACCACATGCTTTGGCAGCTTCCACATCACTCAGGTGTCGCTCTAAAGTTGATTTGCCATGGTGACCTTGAAGTTGATGAACATCACACAATGGAAGATGTGGCAATTGCATTGGGCGATGCCATATATCGCGCATTGGGTGACAAACGTGGCATAGACCGCTACGGATTTGTTTTGCCTATGGATGAATGTCGCGCAATGGTACTGATTGACTTTAGCGGTCGCACAGACTTTAGTTGGGATGTCAAATTCACTCGCGAATATGTTGGCGACACTCCGACAGAAATGTATGAACACTTTTTCAAGTCACTCTGTGCGGCGATGCACTGCAACCTCCATATCGTTGCCACGGGCAGCAACAACCACCATCTAATCGAAGCCGTGTTTAAAGGCTTTGCCCGTGCACTGAAAGCTGCAATACATCGCGATGTTTTTCACTATGATATACCCTCAAGTAAAGGAATGTTATGATAGCTATTATAGATTACAAAATGGGCAACATACGCTCGGTAGAGAATGCCTTACGTCGCCTCAATGCCGAGTGGACGCTAACGGCAGACCCCGAAGTTATCCGACGCGCCGACCGCGTTTTGCTACCCGGAGTTGGCAATGCGGGTGAGGCGATGCAAAATCTCAATGCCCTCGGCTTGGTTCAAGTCATACGCGACTTGCGTCACCCGGTGTTGGGCATTTGTGTCGGTATGCAAGTTATGTGCCGCGATACTGAGGAGGGGAATGCCAAGTGCATGAACATTTTTGATGCACACGTCAAAAGATTTAGCGAGCAGGTAGTTGATAAAGTGCCACACATGGGATGGAACAATATCGCCAATCTTGAGAGCAAACTTTTCAAAGGATTGAAAGGCAATGATTATGTTTATTTTGTACACTCCTACCGTGCCGGGCTTTGCAACGACACGATAGCGACGTGTCGCTACGGCGAGATGTTCAGCGCCGCGCTCAAATACGAGAACTTTTACGGCACACAATTTCACCCCGAAAAGAGCGGCGATGTCGGCGAACTCATTCTCAAAAATTTTCTTGAGCTATGATAGAAATCATTCCCGCAATAGACATCATTGACGGTAAATGCGTCAGGCTATCACAAGGTGACTATGCTCGTCAGTCAACATACGCCGTTACGCCGGTTGATATGGTCAAACAATATCTCGACTGTGGTCTAAGCCGCATCCATGTTGTAGACCTTGACGGAGCGAAGAGTTCACATCCCGTCAACTTATCAACGCTCGAAACCCTCGCAAAAGTTGACGGTACAAACATCGAATGGGGCGGCGGCGTTAAAACAGACATTGCAATACATGAAGTCATCAACGCCGGCGCAAGACATATCGTTATTGGTAGCGTTGCCGCCAACGAGCCTCATAAATTCAGTTCATGGCTTACCGAGTATGGCAATGAGCGCATTGTTCTCGGTGCAGACACCAAGCACGGCAAGATAGCCGTCAACGGTTGGCTTGAACAATCGACGATAACAGTTGACCAATTGATTGACGGTTTCACAGCACAAGGACTGAGCCAAGTGATATGTACCGACATATCCAAAGACGGTATGCTCCAAGGTCCGGCCTTTGAGCTATACACAGCTCTTCAGAATAAATACCCTGATATAACATTCACTGTATCCGGAGGCATTGGCAGCATGGACGACATCAAACGTCTTAACGACTTAGGGCTGAAACGCGTCATCGTCGGCAAAGCAATATATGAGGGCAAAATCTCACTAACAGAGATTAGTCATTTTATCAATTCTAAACAATGAAACTATGCTCGCTAAACGCATCATACCCTGTCTCGATGTCAAAAACGGTCGAACAGTAAAAGGCGTAAACTTCGTGCAACTGACAGATGTAGGCGACCCGGTTGAATTGGGTGCACACTACGCCAAAGACGGCGCAGATGAGTTAGTTTACCTCGACATCAGCGCCAGTCGCGAAGAGCGTCGAACATTTACAGAATTGGTCAGCCGCATTGCTGACCGTATCAACATACCCTTTACAGTCGGCGGTGGTATCGCGACCATTGACGATGCACGTCGCTTGCTTGATGCCGGTGCTGACAAAATCACCGTTAATAGTGCGGCTGTTGCAAACCCTGCTTTGATAGAAGATATAGCAGGACGTTACGGCAGCCAGTTTATTGTCGTAGCGATAGATGCACGTTATAACGAAGATGACCATACATGGCACGTCACCACGCACGGCGGCAGCAAACAGTCTGACAAAGAGCTATTCACGTGGGCAGAGCAAGTGCAATCGCTCGGTGCAGGAGAAATACTCTTTACATCAATGAACCACGACGGCACGCGCAACGGCTACCCATGCGACACCTTCGCCGAATTAACATCACGGCTGCACATTCCGGTTATCGCTTCAGGCGGCGCCGGTTCGCCGGAAGACATCGCCAAAGTGCTGTCAGAAGGCAATGCCGATGCCGCACTTGCCGCCAGCATTTTTCACTATGGTGAAATCACCGTTACCCAACTCAAGCAACAACTATCAGCCCTTAATATACCAATAAGACAATGACATTTGACGACTTCAATCTATCAAAATGCGCCGATGGCTTATTGCCGGTCATCGTACAAGACAGCACAACACTAAAAGTGCTTATGCTTGGCTACATGAATCGCGAAGCCTTTGAACAAACAGTCAACGGCGGTCGCGTAACTTTTTACAGTCGCACACGCGGCAAACTGTGGCTAAAAGGCGAAACGAGCGGCAACTATCTCAATGTAGTTGATATGTATGCCGACTGCGACAGCGATACTCTGCTTATAAAGGCAAAGCCATGCGGTCCGACCTGTCATCGCGGCACAGAATCATGCTTTGACACGCCGGCTGAAGATGGATTTATCAGACGACTCTCAGCAATAGTTCAGCAACGGCACAAAGATATGCCAGACAATTCCTATACAACACGTCTATTTGTAAAAGGTGTAAAAAAGATAGCACAAAAGGTTGCAGAAGAGTCAGCTGAATCGGTCATTGAAGCCGTAGACGGCAACCGCGACCGCTTTATCTATGAAGCCTCAGACCTCATCTATCACCTCCTTGTCTTATTAGAGCAAATGGACTGCAACCTCAACGACATGGAGCGCGAGCTACTCAAACGTCATAGTTAAGGTTAGAGTAAGCCTGCCATGTACAATGGCAGATAAACTATATCATTCTCTACTTTTAAATCGCCACTATGAAGCACATAACACGTGCCAATGTAGTCGGCATACTTTTTCTTGCACTTTAGCAAAGAAGAAATCGTGTATTGCGCTGAAGACTTAACCTCTATCGGGCTAATGTTATGTCTGCTCGTTATGTTCTCTTTGCGAATAAGAAAATCTATTTCCATACGGTCATCTGCATTTTCTCGCGAATTACAGCTGTAAAAATACAGTGGGTGACCATTTGCACGGAGCTGTTGAGCGACAAGATTTTCGGCAAGCATACCTTTATTAAATTCCAACTTTCCGCGTAAGATTTTCTCATATATGCCACCCTTTTCTAATTCATACGAATCAAAAGCCATAGAGACCAACAGACCCGTATCAGCCATATATAGCTTTACTTTTGAATCATCTTGAAATAGAGCCAATGCAACAGACGGCTCAGTTGTGGCATAACAAAAATTTGCCACACGACTTTCATCAAGCCAAAACATAGCCTCATAATAATCGCGCATCCGAGATCCCTTCTTGATTTTTGAAGGTTTAAACCTTTTTTCATGCAATTGCAAGTCTCCCGGAATATTGTCAAAAATATGAGTTACCACCGGGGCCTGCTTTGCAGCATATTTGCTAATATCATTTCTGTACAAAGCGATGATATTACGTTTCACAGCATCGACGTCTCTAAAGTCTTTACGCTCAATATAGCTGAGAACAGCTTGAGGCATACCTCCAACGAGTAAGTATGTACGCAATATCTCCATCATTTTGCGATGGAGTTGTTGACCGATGGGCTTTAGCTGTTGATATTGTTCACGGACATACTCAAATAGCTGTTCCTTGTCCAATGCCCACATAAACTCTTCCAAGTCCATTGGGTACATATTTAACCGCACTTCCTCACTCGGTATCACGATACCTTTAACATTGTGATTAATGCTGACAAGCGAACCGGTCTCAATATAGTCGTAGCGACCGTCATTCACAAGATATTTAATAGCAGCACGCGCCTTGGGATATAACTGTACTTCGTCAAAAATAATAACAGAATTACGATCATACAGTCTTGAATCTGTGAACAAACTTAATCGTGAAAAGAATGTATCTAAATCAGTCAGATATTCCTCAAATAGTTCAATAATGCTTTGTGATACATTATTAAAATCTATGAGTATATAAGATTTATATTCATTTTTAGCAAAATCTTCAACAATCCAACTCTTGCCAATACGACGAGCACCGTCAACGAGCAAGGCTGTTCTGCCATGCCATTGCTCCTTCCACTGAAGCATCTGATTGTAAATTTTGCGTTTCATACTGTATTTCAAGCGATTAATCAGTTAATATTTGTTATTATCACATTTTCAAGACATCAGAGTAATGAAAAATCACACATTTTCAAGACATCTCGACGGTCAATTTATACACATTTTCAAGACATCTCGCCACAAATTTATGATTTAATCACATAATATACAAGTTATTTATATATTATTAACTTAGCCTTATTTCACCCTGAGTTGCCAGAAGGCAACGGCTGAGGCGGCGGCGACATTGAGAGAATCGACACCGTTTGACATCGGGATGCGCACTACATAGTCGGCTTGGCGAATCGCCTCGGCAGATAAGCCATCGCCCTCCGTTCCCATGATGAGAGCGAGACGTGGCTCGGCATTTAACTTTTCATCGTCAAGTGATACAGAGTTATCGGTCAGAGCCATTGCCGCGGTCTTAAATCCATATTCATTGAGTTGTTGCAAAGAACCGTCAATCCAAGTCCAAGGGACAAGTGCAACATTACCCATAGACACACGCATTGCACGACGGTTAAGCGGGTCGCATGACGAAGGCGTCAGCAGTACGCCATCTATGCCTAAAGCAGCAGCTGAGCGAAAGATTGCGCCAATATTAGTAGTATCAACTACACCGTCAATCACGACAACACGACGAGCATCGCGACAAACATCGGCGACTGTGGGGAGCACGGGGCGTTGCATAGCGCAAAGCACACCGCGCGTCAGAGTGTAACCGGTCAGTGATGCCAACAGTTCACGGTCTCCTGTGTAGACGGGAATATCGCCACAGCGCGCAATAATGTCAGCGGCATCGCCTGAGATGTGGCGACGCTCACACAACAAAGACAGAGGTTTATAACCGGCATTTAGTGCCACATTTATAACCTTTGGACTTTCGGCAATAAAAATTCCGTCACCGCCGTCGCTATATCTTCTCAACTGTGCTTCTGTCAAAGAGCCAAAGACTTCAATTCCGGGATGTGTCAGAGATTTTACTTCTATGATTGGCATAAGTGATACTATGTTTTATTAAGAACTCTGCTTGCGGCATTATAAATGTCAGCAAGCAGAGTTCTCTGATAAGTTTAAACTGCTTATAGCTTTTGATTATTCTTTTGCGGCAAGAGGCGCAGGCACATTATAAACGCGAGCTGCGAACTCTTGGTCAAGCATATAAAGGGCAAGACCATTGTCGGCGATAAGTTTGAGACGCTCGATGATTTGTTGAGCGGTTTCCTCTTCCTCAACTTGTTCGTTAACAAACCAATCGAGTTTGCCACGAGTAGCATAGTCATGTTCTTCTTCGGCAATAGCATAGATGCCGTTAATCAAAGCAGTGACTTTTTGTTCATGAGCGAGAGTAGCTTCAAAAGCCTCAAGAGGAGTAGACCAAGAGGTCGGAACTTCAGCGATAGGTTTCAAGATAACGCGAGCACCGCGTTGGTTCATGTAGTTCATGAAGATTTCGGCATGAGCCTGTTCTTCTTTAAATTGGATTTTAAACCAGTTAGCTATACCGGCACGACCCATAGCTTCAAATTGGGTTGCCATAGACAGGTAGAGATAAGCTGACCAAAATTCAGCATTGATTTGTGCATTAATTGCATCTGCAACTTTTTGACTAATCATATACTTGCAAAAATTTTAATAGGTGTTAGTTTTCATTTATTGCCCTAAGGTTGGGCGGATTATGGCGCAAAGATAGTCAATTTAGTGATACGTTATCACTCTAAAGTCATAAAAATTACAAAAAGTTTATCATTACAAGTTTTGATTTGGCTTGTCTAAATTCTTGTGTAATTTATTTGATTTCTCGCATATTTTTGCCTAAATTTGTGGACGTATGAAAGCAGTCAACTACTCTAAAATTATTGCTATCGCAATCATAGCACTGACCGCAGTTGCCATCATCGCCTTGACAACATTTCGCTCAATGCAAAAGCGAGATACGCACGTCGATGTACCGCGAGACCGTTATCCCGTGAGAGGCATTGATATATCCGCACATAACGGCGATATCGACTTCAGGCAAGTAGCGACAGACAGCGTTGATTTTGTGTACATAAAAGCGACAGAGGGCATATCATATAAAGATCCAAAATTTGACCAGAACTGTGACTCGGCAATTGCCGCCGGGCTTAATGTCGGTGTCTATCATTTCTTCAGATTTGAATGTGACGGGTGGAGACAAAGCGAGAATGTTCTGCGCGTCATAGACGGTAAAGACATAAAGCTGCCTATTGCGATTGACATTGAAGAATGGGGCAATCCGGTTGACGAGACTACGGAGACCATCGTTAAGCGACTTAACGACATGATTGACCACCTCGCTGTCAACGGTCGCCACGTTATCATCTACACCAACAAACGCGGCTACAGTCGATTTATACGTAACAATTTTAATGGCATTGAGACGTGGATATGTTCATTCACGATTCCGCCATTAGCACATGAGGATTGGACCTTGTGGCAGCATAGCCACCGAGCAAGCGTCAAAGGCATTCAAGGCAAGGTAGACCTTAACACATTCAACGGCTCACGCATCGAGTGGCAGCATTGGCTCAAACAGCCTTATGATTACACAATAAAATCAAAAGACAATCGTTATAATAAGGAGTTGTTTTGACTTCACGTCAGCCGTTGTCGCCGACCTTTTTTGTCAAAACGGCTGTTTAACAATTTGTCTTAGTAAGATTCAATGCTCCGAGATATACATTTCAATTACATAAAAAAAGCACTGACACGACTGCTGCTAATGGCGAGCGTGTTGTTTTGCTGCACTTCTGCCTATGCACTTGATTTATCAACATACGCTGAGAACTCAGTTCTAAGCCAAGGTAAATGGGTAAAGATAGGAGTAGAGACAGATGGTCTATACGAGATAAGCAATGCCACGCTGCGCAGTTGGGGCTTTAATGACCCCACGCGTGTTCGCATATATGGCTATGGCGGCAGACGTATCAACGATGCGATGACAGCAGCAAACTACATTGATGACCTTCCAGTAGTGCAAAGCGCGTGTACATCTCGCGGCGTTGTATTCTATGGTGTTGGAGCCGGTGAGACAACATTAGCAACGACTAATCGCTACCGTTGGGACATAAATGTGTACACTACTTATGGCTACTATTTTGTAACGGAAAGTGATGTCAGCCAGCGCGAGATTACCAAATCAGGACGTGCGACGGCAGATTCTCCTGCTACTACATTCACTGAATATGTTCAGCACGAACAAGAGCTGACATCGCCGGGCGAGGCTGGCCCGCTACTTGTTGGCGAAGACTTCAGATATACGCCTACACACAAATTTACATTCAACATTCCCGACCGAGTTAGCGGCTCAAACGTATGGTTTGAATGTTCATTCGTAGCAAAGACACACAACCAAAGTTCAAACCTAATATTCACGCTTAACGGTGCAACTTTAGCGTCAAATTCGAGTGACGTAGTGCGCTCGGTATCAACCGGAGATTATTATCATGGTTCAGAGAGCCTTGCGCGACATGAAATTGCCGTAGAAGGGAACTCACCGACGCTCGACATAGCCGTTACGCACTATTCATCAGTCACCGTGCTCGGTGCATGGCTCAACTATCTCGTTGTCAACTACACACGTCAGCTAAAGGTGCCATCGGCGGGATATTTAAACTTCCGTCTTGCCGGGACACAAGCCGAGCTTGCAAACTCAAGCACATCAACCCACGTGTGGGATGTAACAGACCCGTTGAACATTACTCAAATAGAAACCGGAGCGACCACAAACAGCTCAGTTTTGTGGACCAATGACTACACCGGCTTGCGACATTACGCAGCATGGAATGATGATGCGACGATACCGTCACCAACATATATTGGAACGGTAACAAATCAGAACTTGCACAATAGCGAGAATGTTGACATGGTGATATTTACGCACTCAACATGGCAAGCTCAAGCCGAACGCCTTGCGGAATTACATCGCAACAGCAACGATTCGCTGAAGGTTGCAGTTGTCAACGTCAACGATGTTTACAACGAATTTGGTTCCGGAGCCGGAGATATCTCGGCAATGCGTAAATACCTCAAGATGCTATATGACCGTAGTGCAGGCAGCGACCATCAACTGCGATTTGCGCTTATTATGGGACGCATGACCTACGATAACAGGCAACTATCATCGGGAGTCAAGAGCCTCGGCATACAGACTATACCTGCATGGTGCGTCAGATCGAACTCTGCCTCACTCAGCGACAACGATGGCTACTGCACAGACGATTTCTTGGCAATGCTTGAAGATAACAGCGGCACAGACCTCGGACTTGACAAGCTGTCAATTGCCGTTGGACGCATACCTTGCACATCATTGACATCTGCACGCGAGACTATTGACAAAATTGAGCAATACGTCAACCAATCAAAGATGACGCAATGGAAACAACGATTTCTATTCCTTGCTGATGATGAAGATAGTGGCATACACATGACACAAACCGAAGATATGGTTACCAACCTCGAAGTCGGCAACAGCCAAGGACTAATCGAGAAAGTCTATATTGACGCATACACCAAGACTAACGGCAACTATCCATTGGCACGTGAAGTAATGTTCCGCTATCTCAACGAGGGCGTTGTATGGTGGAACTTTGTAGGACACGCCAACAATCACGCATGGACACATGACGGTCAGTTTACATATAACGACATAAATAATCTCTATCTGCGCAACATACCATTTGTTTATGCAGCGACTTGCGACTTCTTGCGGTGGGACTCAAACACTCAGAGCGGTGGCGAAATTCTCTTTGAAGAGCGCTATGGCGGCTGTATCGGCATGATTAGCGCGATACGCCCGGTGTATATTTCAGAGAACGGCTACTTGACAAGTGCAATGGGACGCGCACTCGCCACACGCGATGCTTCAGGCAGAATTATGACAAGCGGAGAGATATACCAATCTGCAAAAAATGACTTACGTGACAGCTCTGGCGAGCGCAAACGCAACGAGAATCGTCTGCGATATGTCTTTATGGGCGACCCTGCGCTCAGACTTGCCCTGCCTTCAAATATCGTCACATTAGACTCTATAGATGGCAAAGCTGTCAATCCCGATGACCAAATTACGCTTCAAGCGCTCGGCAATCCTGTTATTTCAGGTAGCGTAACGATGCCCGATGGCACGGCGATTGATAATTTCAACGGATTGGTAATGGTCGAGATATATGACGCCGAACAATCAGTAACGTCAAACGGCAACGGCGATGATGGTGAGCCTGTAACTTTCGAGACCTACGGCAGCAAGATTTACACCGGTTCAGCGCATGTTAGCAACGGCAAATTCTCTATGCAAATAGCGATGCCATCAGAAATCTCTAATAACTTCCGTCCGGCGACAATGGCACTATATGCCTACTCAACCGTAGACGATACTGAAGCAGTCGGTCTGAACAGAGACTTCTATGTCTATGGCTTCAATGACAAGGCAGAAGAAGACACTGAGGCTCCGGTCATAGATTCTTTTGTACTTAACCATTCGACATTCAAGTCAGGTGATAATGTAAACAATGAGCCGATGGTTATCGCCTCTATCAGCGACAATGTAGGTATCAACGTGTCACTTGCCGGTATAGGTCACCAAATGGCACTCATACTCGATGATAACACGACATATACCGACGTTACGCACTACTTCACCCCCGGCACAGACGAGCGGCCTTCAGGCACGATTAACTATCCGTTAAGCGACTTATCCAACGGCAACCACACGCTTAAACTCCGCGTCTGGGACACATCGGGCAACTCGGCATCTCAAACAATCGAGTTTAACGTAATGCAAAATCTCGCACCGACAATATATAGCATATACACCGATGCTAATCCGGCATCAACGACAGCCAACTTCTACTTAACTCACGACCGTCCGGACTGTATGGTAACAGTATCAGTAACGGTTTATGACCTATTAGGCAGGGCTATATGGACGGGTTCACAGACCGGTATGAGCGATATGTTCACTTCCGTTCCCGTGACATGGGATTTAACAGACTACTCAGGCAGACGCGTCAACCGTGGCATATACTTATACCGCGCGTCAATCACCACCGATGACGAGACATACGAAACAGCATCGCGCCGCATCGCCGTCACAGCACAATAGCGCACGCTTAATGCTAATATTGTCAGATATAAAGATTTGATTTTTACGACATTTTTAATATAATGCTATCAAAATACGCGATTTTTTGTGTACTTTTGCAGTCA
>CAYYAA010000055.1:0-14022 GCA_964469875.1 uncultured Bacteroides sp. | reverse complement strand
TTAAAGATATTTTAGGCGCTTTTATGTTCGGAGGTGAAGAGTCAAACAAAAAAGTAAAGGTCCTTTCTGGAGGCGAGCGTACACGACTTGCAATGATAAAACTCTTGCTTGAACCTGTGAACTTACTGATACTTGATGAGCCGACTAACCATCTTGATATGAAGACTAAGGACATTTTAAAATCTGCGCTCAAAGATTTTGATGGTACGCTAATTGTTGTATCACATGATCGAGACTTCCTTGATGGTTTGGTTGAGAATATCTATGAATTTGGCAATAAGAAAGTAACATTACACCTTGAAGGTATACATGAATTTATGCATAGAAAACGCTTGCAAAATCTACACGATATTGAGCGTAAGAATTAACTGAAAGGTGTAGCCACATTCGATTTATAATTAAATAAACCTCGGTTGCATAGCGTTTTGGTTGATTATCATTTCTTTTTTGAGTTTATTTGTCTATATTCGGTAAATTTTGACTAATTTTGTTACGCTTATATCCGCAGATATGTCGTGAACACTTAAAATTAAAACTGCATTTCATAATATTGTATCACGACTGTCGTTATAATAATATTAGCTGGCTATTAATAGCCATGATGCCGATGTAGTACAAGATAATTAGTCACCTTATTGATGAAAAATATAATATTCTCTATAGCCACTCTCGCATTGACCGCAACATTAACAAGTTGTGGGGGGGCAAAACTTACGACTGCTAATGAACAAATGGAGCGAGGCGAATATTATGATGCATCACGCACATATCGTAAGATCTATAACAAGTTAACTAAGAAAGAGGAACGTCACCAACGTGGTGAGATTGCTTATAAAATGGCCGAATGCCATCGTCATTTAAATCAGTATGCTCGCTCTGCGGCAGCATATCAGAATGCCATTAGGTATGGCTATACAGACTCAACGGCTCAATTGCATTTAGCTGAAATGCTTCATGCTGATGGAAAGTATTCGCAGGCTGTCAAAGCATATGAAGATTATTTGGCTTTAGACCCTAATAACAAGTCTGCTCAGAGTGGAATTTTAGGAGCTAAGAATGCTATGGCCAAATCAGGTTCAACGCGTTACCTCGTTAAACAAGCAAAGTTGTTTAACTCAAGACGTGCCGACTTCTCGCCAATGTATATGCGCGGTGATAATGACCAATTGTACTTCACTACTACAAATGAGAAAGTTTCAGGAAGTCATCGCAGCGAGATTACCGGTATGAAAAAAGGCGATATCTGGTTCGCTACTAAAAATGAAAGAGGCGAATGGAAACGACCTGAAGCTGTCGAAGGTGAACTTAATACTGAGAATGACGAAGGTATAATTTCGTTTACACCAGATGGATCCACAATGTATTTGACACGTGCGCGTCGCGAGCCTAATGCCTCTACCGGTGTTGAAATTTATACTTCGCAGCGTAGTGATGCGCAGTGGAGCGCACCGGTGAAATTTGATGTGACATCTGATACACTGTCAAATTATGGTCATCCCGCTGTTTCACCCGATGGTACTTGGCTATATTTCACCTCAGATATGCCGGGTGGAGTCGGTGGCAAAGATATTTGGCGTATAAATCTTAAAGAACGTCAAGGCTCTCTTGAGAATCTTGGCGAATGGATAAACACACCGGGTGATGAGATGTTCCCTTATGTGCGTACAGACTCAGTGTTATATTTTGCTTCAAATGGCCATCCTGGTTATGGAGGCCTGGATATCTTTAGGGCTGAGTTAACAAAGTCAGGAGGTTGGAATGTAACAAATATGGGCACTCCGATTAATAGCTCATCAGATGATTTCGGTATTACCTTCGGTGTCGGAGAAAGCGGCTTTTTGAGTTCAAATCGAGGTGATGCACGTGGCTATGACCATATTTATTCTTTTGAATTGCCTGAACTAAAGATACAGATTTCCGGTTGGGTGATGGATAAAGATGAAGAACCGGTACCAAATGCTATTATACGTATCATTGGTAATGATGGCTCAAATCAAAAACAAGTTGCGCGTAACGACGGCTCGTTTTCCTTCCCACTTGAACGTGGCGTTAGCTATGTGATGCTTGCCGGAGCAAAAGGCTATCTTAACGCTAAGCAAGAATTCACCAGTGACATTGCTGAGGAAGATGCCGAGTATGGTGTTGACTTTATCTTGTCGTCTATTAATAAGCCTGTCGTTATTGAGAATATATTCTATGATTTTGACCGCGCAACTTTGCGCCCGGAATCTAAAACTGCTCTAAACGAAATGGCACAAATCTTGAGAGATAATCCTAACGTAACAATTGAAATGGCTTCTCATACAGACCGTCATGGAACTGATGAATACAACATTAGCCTTTCATCGCGTCGCGCACGTTCTGTGATTGATTACCTAATATCCGTAGGTATAAAGGCTGACAGATTACAGTCGCAAGGTTATGGCGAATCTCGACCTAAAACGATAACAAAAAAACTTGCCCGTGAATATCCGCAATTTAACGAAGGCGATGTGCTGACTGAAGAATATATATTGCAGCTATCTCCCGAAGATCAAGATATTGCAGATCAAATTAATCGTCGTACGGAATTCCAAGTCTTGTCTATCGACTATCAAATGTATTAACGATGAAGTTCAGAACTGAAATAGAAAAATTATCCGAGCATTGTGATATAACACACGATGACCATATCGTGTTGCTTGGCTCATGCTTCACGGATAATATCGGTAGACAATTAGATATAGATGGCTTTGAGGTTACACATAACCCATTTGGGGCATTGTACAATCCAGCTTCGATCGCAAGATGTATTACTTGTGCACAAAATGATTTCAAATACACATTGTCAAATCTTGATAAGGAAGAAGACGTGTGGCATTGTCTCGATTTTGCATCAATCTATTGTGATAAAGAGCCCAACCGCTTAATTGATAAGCTAAATGCCGAGCTAAATATATTTAGAGAAAAGCTCATAACCTGTAGCAAATTAATCATTACATTTGGTACTGCTTGGGCTTTTGAAAAATCTGACAGTCATGATATTGTTGGCAATTGTCATAAATTTAAGCCTTCATATTTTACACGCAGGCGTATGACTGTCGATGAGATTGTACAGCTGTGGCAAGACATTGTCGTTCAATTTAGTGATAAAGAAATTATATTCACAGTAAGCCCTATTAGGCATACAGCTGATGGATTACATGGGAATAGCCTCAGTAAGTCTACCTTACTACTTGCAGTTGACGAATTATGCAGTAGATTTGCTAATTGCCAATATTTTCCGGCTTTTGAAATAATGAATGATGATTTGCGTGATTATCGGTTTTATGCTGCCGATATGAAGCATCCTTCTGAAACTGCCATAGATTACATCTATGATTTCTTTAGAGAAACATATTTTGATATAAAAACTAAGAACTGTGCATTGTTTCATCGAAAAGAAGCATTGCGTGCGGCTCATAGACAAATAATAGTAGAACAATGATTTTAACGCTTGATAAAATTGCAGAAATAATAGGAGCAAACAAGCCAAATAGCTTCATTAACATCCCCTACTCTACACTTCTTACAGACAGTCGTTCCTTGACTGATCCAAAGCAAACCATTTTTTTTGCACTCCGTACGCCATACAATGACGGACATAAATATATCAAAGATTTATACCTTAGTGGTGTACGTGCTTTTGTTATCGAATCAGAAGTGGATGTGATTGATAAATGTCAAGATGCTGTTTTCTTAGCTGTTCCCTCTGTTATTGAAGCATTACAGAAACTTGGCGCTTATGCGCGTGATGCTTACCATGGTAAGGTTATTGCTATTACCGGAAGTATTGGCAAAAGTACTATTAAGGAAGTCCTCTACCAAGCCTTAGTTAAAACAAATTGCAAGACTACATATCGCAGTCCACGAAGTTGGAATTCTCAAATTGGCGTGCCTTTGGCATTGTGGAATTTGCCGGATAGTAACAGCGATATTGCGATTATTGAAGCCGGTATTGATGCTTCAGGTCAGATGAACATTTTAAAACAGCTTATTAAACCCGAGATTGGCGTGCTAACTCCAATAACCTCGGAACATAATGCCGGCTTTAAGTCATTAGCAGAGAAAGTTGACGAAAAAATTTCTCTTTTTAGTGACTGTTCACAAATATATGTCATAGATAGAGATGGCATTGCTAATAAATTGTTAAGCGAATATCCAAATGCAAAAATCTCAGCAATAGCCGGATCTTCAGATTATCTCAGTGACTATAAGGCTATATCTGCTAAGATTATGAGTAGCTTGGGCCTAACTGCTGAGATGTGCGAGAATTTGCTCTCTGATTTGTTCCCTGTTGATACTCGTATAGATGTCCATGAAGGTGTAAACAATTGTTTAATGGTCTTTGATACGTTCAGCAATGATATTACATCTATACGTGAAGCTCTTGACTTCGCAAGGCGTCGTGCTACTGTGGATAAAACGCTGACAATCGTTTTGGGCGATTTACTCCATAATTTAACAGATAAAGTTAAGATTGCCGGACTTTATAAGTCAGTTGCTAATCTACTTGAATCGTATGGTGTTAAGCGGATGATAGGCATCGGTAATGAAATTACCGAATTTGCTCATTGCTTTAATCCTGTTATGGCAAGTGAATTCTCAAAGAGTGAAAGTTTTGATGTACGTCAATTAGACATAAATAACTTCAATAGTGAGCTAATTGTAATAAAAGGTAAGCATGGCGTTGACTTTAATGTTATCAAAGAGCAACTCGAGGCACCACGTCATGATACAATTTTAGAAGTTAATCTGGATGCTATTGTCCATAATTTTAACCACTATCGTAGCTTGTTAAAGCCCCATACCGGCGTGATCGCTATGGTGAAGGCGTCTGGATATGGAATCGGTGCTTTTGAGTTGGCAAAAACATTGCAATCTCAGGGCGCAGCTTATCTCGCTGTTGCTGTTGTGGATGAGGGCGTAGAACTAAGACAAGCTGGCATTACGATGCCTATCTTAGTCATGAACCCAATTACAACAAACTATCGTGCTTTGTTTGAGTATAGACTTGAACCATCGGTGTTCTCAATAAGTGAACTTGAACAACTTAGTCGTGAAGCGAGTTTGCATAATATGAGTCATTACCCAATTCATATAAAGTTTGACACCGGTATGCACCGTCTTGGTTTTTTACCTCAAGAGTTAGACGAACTCAGTAAGCGATTGGTTGGCAATCCTTATTTGAGCGTAGCATCTGCTTTCTCGCACCTCGCAACGGCAGATTGCCTTGATATGGATGAATACACCTTAGCGCAACTTAATTTGTACAAGTCTATGAGCGAACATCTGCTTGATAAACTTGGCTACAAATTTAAACGTCACATCTTGAATACGGCGGGTATCCAACGATTTACAGAATATCAGTATGATATGGTTCGTCTTGGCATCGGTCTTTATGGAGTAAATCCCGTTGGCTCAGCTTCAGAACAAAACCTTCACACTGTGTCGCGTCTGCGTTCTACAATCATATCTATTAAGGAGTGGGAAGCCAACACTTGTATTGGTTATAGCAGACGTGGTTGTACAACACGTAAATCTATTATCGCAACTGTTCCTATTGGTTATGCTGATGGCATTGACCGCCACTTCGGAAATGGTGCAACCATGTTTATTGTGAACGGAGTAAGTTGCCCGACTATAGGTAATATTTGTATGGATCAGTGCATGGTAGATGTTACAGATGCAAATGCCAAAATTGGCGATGATGTTGAGATATTTGGCCCCAATATGCCTGTCGAAAAATTAGCGTCAACCCTTGGAACAATTCCCTATGAGATTATGACATCTGTTTCCCCTCGTGTTAAGAGAATATATTATCGCGAATAAAAGGCGAATAGACGCATCTTAACATTTTTTCGTAACGGTCTTTAGCTAAAAAGTGCTATTTTTGCACTACTAATTCTTGACCACTTAATAAAAAGTAATAAGATTAATAACCACAACTATAATTACTCATAATTATGATTGAACGTATCCTTTCAATAGCAGGAAAGCCCGGTTTATTCAAACTTGTAAACCAAGGCAAGAATATGCTTATTGTTGAGTCACTCCAAACAGGAAAACGTACACCTGCATATCCGCACGACAAAGTTATCTCTTTGGCTGATATTGCAATTTATACGACAGACGAAGATATGCCTTTGTATGATGTGTTTGAAAAGGTTAGTGCGAAGACCGACTGCAAACCGGTTGATGTTAAAGCATTTAAATCTGATGCTGAAATTCGCAGCTACTTCGGTGAGATCCTTCCAGAATTCGATTCAGATCGTGTGTACACAACGGATATCAAGAAATTATTCAGTTGGTATAACCAACTCCTTGCTGCCGGTATCACAAAATTTGTAGCCGAAAAACCTGATACAGATAAGTCGGAATAAATCAGATTACAATATGAACAATGACAGGTTATCGTGTGTTTTTACACCGTTAACCTGTCTTTTAGTTTGATTATTATGCGGTTTAAATCATTACAGTTGCTGTTGCTTACATTCTTACTGCCTACCTCGTTTTCTTATGCACAATGGCAGGAAGATATACTTGGCGAAGGTCTTGAAATGAGATATGTTGCACAGCCTGACGACTATTCAGGTAAAGTCCGTTCCACAATTATTCGCAAAATCTCTGATTGCCCGACGTCAAAAGCTATATTATATATTCATGGCTATAATGATTACTTTTTCCAAGTTGAGGAAGCAGATAGGTTTGTTGATTCATGTTATAATTTTTATGCTGTTGATTTGCGTAAATATGGACGATCAATCATGAACGGTCAGCGCAAGTTCCAAGCACGTGATTTATGCGAATATTTCGCAGATATAGATTCAGCAATAGTCCAAATCAAGCGAGACGGAAATGATAATATTGTCATCATGGGTCACTCAACCGGAGGCCTAATCAGTTCATTATATATGAATAGTCAACATGATCCGGCAATAAAAGGGCTGATTTTAAATAGTCCTTTTTTAGAATGGAATCTATCTTCGTTTAACCGTAACATAGCAATACCGGCAGTCAAGCTGATAAGTGGTATATTACCTAATCTGAATATTTCACAAGGCGATGACAATCTTTATGCGCAATCATTGCTCAAGAAATATCATGGCGAATGGGAATATAATACAGAGTGGAAAACTGAAAAGCCGGAGCCGGTGCAAAGTTCATGGTTAAAAGCTATATCTAATGGTCAAAAGATATTGAAAATGAAATCTGACATTACTGAGCCGATACTACTATTACACTCGTCGGCAAGTGTTAATAGCAAAGTCTGGACAGATGATTATTTGTGCTCTGATGGCGTTCTAAATGTTGATGATATCTCAGAACGTGGTAGAAATCTTGGTAAAAATGTGACTGAAGTTACAATACAAGGCGCATTACACGATGTTATGTTATCCAATAAGACTGCAAGAGATGCAGCTTATAATGCAGTCTTTAGTTGGTTGAAATCAATAGAATTTTAAGTACCTTATAATATAAATTACGAGTCCGACTGTCAATGCGACAATCGGACTCGTAACATTTTCTCCTTTTAATTTATCACCACTATTTTAACAGCCTCGTTTTTACTTAGCCTTTGCGATTGGATTAACAGCTTATTAACATAATGAGTGTCTTCTGATGTGAGTGGTACTACATATATTGTACCATCGACAAATGCTGTCGAAGCTGTTTCGCAATAAAATGGTTCAATTGTTGCGACATTGTTGTCATCTATTGTTAGTATAGACAATTTGTACTCCACACCAAATATTACGATTTTATGAGCTAAGTAGCGTTGCATATCAATCTTTGTTTGATGCAGATCTATTCATTTTGTGTTGTCTATATCTTTGAGTATATCTTGCCGGATTCAAACGATTACGAACGAGCGCTATGCTATCAAGCCATACCTTGCGTTCTCCTTCTGGATTTACGTCTAAATATCCGTAGACTCGTTTGGCACTAAGCAGAGAGTCTGTAATAAGAGTTATTTCGCGCCATCCGTCACCAGATATAGATGTGTTAGTAAATTCGCTTGAGCCATCTGTATATTCTGTCACAATACCCCAATTTGCTGGTTGTGTATTGTTAGCAAATTTAATGCGCCACGTGTATGAGTCTCCTGCTTCCCAGTTCTGGTCTTTATTTAATGAGAATACTACATATGTTGAAGGCAGACGTCTTGATACGGTAATCAAGCGACTGCTTGACCATACATCAACTGAATCGCCGGCAATTGACATTGCTGCTTCAGCTGCAATCTTATTGCCGGTTTCGGCTAATCTTGTATCCAATATCTCAATTGTCCTATCATATACGTCCATATATCGACCTATGTTATGTCCATACCAGTCAAAAGACGTGTCCACTTGCTCCTGAGAAACTCCGTGTTTCGCTAAGATTGACTGTTTTAGCACTTGTTTAGCCGAATCGGTCGCATATGATGCTCTGTTATAGTCTACGACAGCGCCACCGATGTGCATATCTGCCATAAGTTGCGCCATTTCTTCTGGCTGAATTACATAGTCTGGAACGCGATTACACGCTCCCACCACTACAGCAAGAGCGCATAACTTAGCGATCATACAATGTGTTTTATTCATTATCAATCGATTGATTGTCGGCGTTGGTTTCGACTTTGGGATCGCGTTTGCCGATGTATTTTGAATAAAAAAGTATCAACATTATCATTCCAACCGATATCGCAGCATCTGCAATATTGAAAACTGGATCAAAGAATGAGAACTCTGTTCCTCCGATAATAGGCATCCATGTTGGCCATGTAAACGAGAACAGTGGACAATATATCATATCTACGACAAGTCCTCGGAATAAATCTCCATAACCTTCACCCCACGGAACAAATGTAGCTAAGTCCATGGGATAAGGATTAGTGAAAATTTTACCGTAGAAAACGCAGTCAAAAATGTTTCCGGCAGCGCCGGCAACGATTAATGATATACACACAAAATAGCCTAATGGCAGTGTTATATCACGTCTTATACGATATAGATACGTAATAAGCCATGAGACAACAGCTATACGAAATAGTGTCAAGAATAGCTTGCTCCCGAGTTCAAGCCCGAAAGCCATACCATTGTTTTGAATAAAGTGCAAGTGTAAAAATGGTAGTAATTCTCTGTCCTCACCGAGATAGAACGTAGTCTTTACCCAAATTTTTACAACTTGGTCAATTATTATTACAAGAGCAATAATCAAAGCGGCAAGGTTGCCACGTGATAATTTCATATTCAATTCTTCTTAGCTGTCTTGGCATCAATACCAAGAGTGGCGTGAGGCACGGCGCGCAGACGCTCTTTTGGTATCAACTTACCTGTCACACGACATATTCCGTATGTTTTGTTCTCGATACGTACTAATGCAGCATTCAAGTGATTAATAAATTGGCGTTGACGTTCTGCTAATCTCGCCGTTTCCTCCTTGCCGAGGGTGTATGCACCCTCTTCAAGGACCTTAAACGTAGGCGATGTATCAGCTGTATCATTACCTTCTGTATTTCTCAACGATGCACGCAATGTATCATATTCATGTTGTGCAGTTTGTAGCTTTTCGAGGATGAGCTCCTTGAACTCAAGGAGCTCTTCATCGCTGTATCTTGTTCTTTCGTTCATGGTTTTTTATTTTAGTACGACATTGACTTTGAGCATTAAACCGTCAATGTCAAGGTCTTCTACCGTTGGTTCACTGCCTAATTGAGATATCTCAATTGACTCGGCAAGCACTTGTCCGGCAATATATTCGGAGTATGTATTGATAGCGGCATCTGTCTCAGGATTAGGCTCGAAAACGAGTTTTATCTTGTCTGTAATGTCATAGTCGCGTGTCTTGCGTATATTCTGTACGCGATTTATGATGTCACGAGCAATGCCTTCCATTCTCAGGCTATCTGTAATGGTAATATCTAACGCAACAGTGAGATTGCCGTCATTTGCAACTAACCAGCCAGGGATGTCTTCTGAAATAATTTCTACATCAGATGTTTCAACCTTAACGGCGGTACCATCAGCGCCTTCGAGTTCTATATAACCGACGCGCTCAAATTCCGCAATTTCAGACTGAGTTAACCCTTGTAGGCGAGCCGCTGCGGCTTTCATCATCTTACCAAACTTCGGACCAAGTTTTTTGAAGTCTGGTTTGATACGTTTAACCAATACACCTTCCTCATTGCTTACAATCTTCAATGCCTTAACATTGACCTCAGTGAGTAATAAGTCTGTAATTGGCTCAATCAGTTCACGTTGAGCTTCATCAAGAACTGGAACGAGCATCGCAGCAAGCGGCTGACGCACCTTTATATTAGCTTTGCGTCGCAGTGACAGCACCATTGATGTTAACTTCTGTGCTACTGCCATACATTTCTCGAGGCGTGGGTTGATAGCTGATGCGTTAACTTCCGGGAAGAGTGCCAAATGTACAGATTTAGGTGCATCCTGATAGTTCGCAGTTAAATCTTGGTATAAACGATCAGCGTAGAAAGGAGCTGCAGGTGCGATTAGCTTTGCAACCGTTAGCAAACATGTGTGTAGCGTTTGATATGCTGATAATTTATCAGTATCCATATTTCTACCCCAGAAGCGTTTGCGATTGAGACGTACATACCAGTTTGAGAGGTTATCTATAACGAAATCGTTAATGGCACGTGCGGCACGAGTTGGCTCGTAGTCATTGAGAGCGGCATCTACATCACTTATAAGTGTGTTAAGCAGTGAGATAATCCAGCGGTCAATTTCCGGACGTTCTGACAATGCAACCTGTTCTTCTGTACCTGTGAAACCGTCAACATTTGCATATAATGCAAAGAATGAGTAGGTATTATATAATGTTGCAAAGAATTTGCGTGCTACTTCAGCTACTCCTGCCGGGTCATACTTCAAATTATCCCATGGCGCTGAGTTCGCTATCATGTACCATCGTAATGGGTCTGAACCAAACTTTTCAATTGATTGGAATGGATCTACTGCATTGCCAAGACGTTTTGACATCTTGTTACCGTCCTTGTCAAGTACGAGACCATTTGAAATAACGGCTTTATATGCACAGTTATCAAATACCATTGTTGCAATAGCATGAAGCGTAAAGAACCATCCACGAGTTTGGTCAACGCCCTCAGCAATGAAGTCTGCGGGGAAGATCTCGCGAGAATCGAAGGCATCTTTGTTCTCAAATGGATAATGTATTTGAGCGTAAGGCATCGAACCTGAGTCAAACCAAACATCAATCAAGTCAAGTTCTCGTTTCATCGGCTTGCCGCTTTCTGAAATAAGAATAATGTCGTCTACATATGGACGGTGCAAGTCGATGCGCTCATAATTTTCTTTGCTGTAATCACCGGGAATGAAACCTTTATCTTTTAAGGGATTTGACTTCATTACACCTGCTGCAACAGCGCGTTCAATTGCATCGTATAGAGTAGCTACACTATCAATACATACTTCCTCGGCCCCGTCTTCAGTACGCCATATCGGAAGCGGAGTACCCCAATAGCGGCTGCGTGATAAGTTCCAATCTTGAAGGTTCTCGAGCCACTTGCCGAAGCGACCTGAACCGGTAGAAGCCGGCTTCCATTTGATTTGCTCATTCAACTCCATCATACGCTCACGTGCGGCAGTAGAACGGATGAACCAACTATCAAGCGGATAGTAAAGAACCGGCTTGTCTGTTCTCCAACAGTGAGGATAGTTGTGAACGTGTTTCTCAATGCGGAATACTTTATCTGTTTGCTTTAATTCCATACAGATGTCCACGTCAAGATTTGCAGGGTCATCATCTGCCTTTTCTGGATCATAAGCATTCTTAACATAGCGACCTTGCCACTGACTATATGTGGCAACGTCAACGCGCTCTTTAACGAACTGTGGGTCAAGGTCATCTAATACATAGAATCGACCTGTTAAGTCAACCATCGGACGTATGTTACCGTCTTTGTCGATGAGGTGTAATGGAGGTACACCGTTTTGTTTTGAGACTCTGTTATCATCAGCACCAAATGTTCCTGCAATATGAACGATACCCGTACCGTCTTCTGTTGTAACGTAGTCGCCGGGAATTACGCGGAATGCACCGTCTCCAGGATTAACCCATGGCAAAAGTTGTTCGTAGTGCAAACCAACGAGTTCTGTACCGTTAAGAGTTGCGACTACCTCAAATGGTATAAGTTTATCACCTTTATTGTAGTCTGCTAATTTAAGATCTGCTGCTTTGGCGTTGAAAATTGAGTTGAGTAGTGCCTCAGCGACAACAACTGTGATTGGTTTACCTGAATAAGGATTGTATGAGCGAACAACCGCGTATTTAATGTTAGGGCCGACACACAATGCTGTATTAGAAGGTAAAGTCCACGGTGTTGTTGTCCACGCAAGGAAATAAGGATTACCCCACCCTGTCATTACTTCTAATGGATCTGTTGCAAGGAACTGTGCGATGCAGGTCGTGTCTTTAACGTCGCGATAACAGCCCGGTTGATTTAATTCGTGTGAACTTAAACCTGTACCGGCAGCAGGTGAATATGGCTGGATTGTATAGCCTTTATAGAGATAATTCTTCTTGTAAAGTTGACTAAGCAACCACCAAACTGATTCGATATAACGGTTGTCATAAGTGATGTAAGGGTCTTTAGTATCAACCCAATAGCCCATCGAATTTGTCAATGTCTCCCATTCGCGAGTGTATTTCATGACTTCGCGACGGCAAGCATGGTTATAATCATCAACAGAAATCTTATGACCGATATCTTCTTTTGTAATACCTAAGGACTTCTCAACGCCAAGTTCAACAGGTAGACCATGTGTATCCCAACCGGCTTTGCGCTTGACGTGGAAGCCTTTCATGGTTTTGTAGCGGCAGAATATGTCCTTAATTGTTCGGGCCATAACATGGTGGATGCCCGGCATACCGTTGGCTGATGGCGGCCCTTCATAAAAAACGAATGATGGCGCGCCTTCGCGCACCTTCATGCTTTGCTCGAATAGATGAGATTCATTCCACTGAGCAAGTATCTCTTTGTTGATTTCCGATAAATTAAATCCGGAATATTCGTTGAAATGTTTCATGTTCGATGATTGGTGCGAAACGAGAAGAATAAATTTTAAGAAAGGGTGTGCCGGCACATTTATGCTAACACACCCTTCAAAGCTTGTCTAAAATGACGCTGACCGAATCTTATTCAGCAGCAGGAGCTTCGGTTTCTTCAGCAGGAGCGGCAGCTTCAGCCTCTGCTGCGGCCTTTGCGGCTGCAAGTTCAGCTTTCTTTTTTGCTACTGCTTCAGCTTTAGCCTTGTTCTTGGCTGCCTCAGCTTCGAGACGCTGCTTAGCATCAAGCTCACGCTTATCAGCTTCAGAAGACTTCAATGCAGCGACTTTTGCGTCTTTATTAGCTTTCCATGCATCGAAGCGGCGTTGTGCTTCTGCTTCGTCAAACGCACCTTTCTTTACTCCGCCTTGGAGGTGTTTCATCAAGAGTACGCCTTCGTTTGATAGAATTGCACGGACTGTGTCGGTGGGTTGAGCACCTACATTCACCCAATACAAAGCACGCTCGAAATTGAGAGTAATTGTAGCAGGATTAGTGTTCGGATTATAAGAACCTATCCTTTCAATAAATCTACCATCACGTGGTGCCCTGCTATCGGCGATAACAATAGGATAAAACGCATAGTTCTTGCGACCATGACGTTGTAATCTAATTTTTGTTGCCATTAATTAAGTTAATTAATTGTTTAAATTGCTTTTGTATTGATTTGCGCCGCAAAGTTAGCGATTTTTTCCTTACTAACCAAACTTTTTCGCTCTTGAAAACGAGTTTGACAGAATAAGAAGCTATGTTTTTCTGTTTTGAAGTTAATTATTAGTGATAATTAATATTATTTTACATTATGGTTCGCCATTTGTGTAGGTGAATAGATAAGACCTTCAGGCGCATCTCGTCCCGCCTCATCAGTCAATACACGGGAGTTTGACACTTTAATCAGAAAATAATGCAAAAAATAATGCTGTGGACTA
>CAYYAA010000054.1:0-14043 GCA_964469875.1 uncultured Bacteroides sp. | reverse complement strand
GCAGGTCGTGTGGACAAGTTCATGAGCCGTTATGGCAACCGCAACAAGAAGTAATCAGAGCTTCGACAAGATTTAAAGAAAGCGCGTCTCACATGAGGATGCGCTTTTTTTGTGCCCAATCGGATAAGAGTCGGCTTGATTTTAAAAGATTTTCACAAAACAATCATATAATTTTGTCTGAAATTTCATCATAAAACATCTGTTTTTGGCGAAAAACACAATAAAATACGACTACCATTTTTATATACATCGCACACTTTTACTTCCAGATTATACACTTTTAGTGACTAAGTTGTGACAAAGTTATGTCATTTCACGCGCAAAACTCACATTTTGTTGCATCAATTTCGACAGTAAAATCAGTAAATTTTTCGAGGCCACCAAATTTTTCTCAAAAAAAATGCATTTTTTTGTAGTTAATTAATGCAAATCGCCGGAATCGGGAATGTAACAAAATTTTGTATCACTGTTTTAACATATTTAATTATAAAATCTAACATTCCGCCATATTTTACTTAGATTTTGCAAGTTACAATATGTAAAACGTAACAATATTACGTAACAGGTTTACATTCATATTAGATTGTTTACATTTATTCACCAAACTCAAAATTAGGGTATTGCAAAACGAGAAAAACCGTATTAACTTTGCAACCGAAACGAAACGGGAACTTAACCAAATCGCTTCACTGAAAAATAAAATGATTCACTAACCCCAACGACCAAAAGTCAAGAAACAAAAAACATGTTGCGAACTTGTCACATATTACCCATCATCGCAGTCATCAGCGTCGGCTCGGCACACGCTACTTGCGACACAGAGGTGGTAAGAGTAGAGTTCCCTGTTCTACAAACGAACATAGACACTACTTTTAGCGACAACGCAAAAGAGCTGTTGAAGATAAAAGCTCTCGCGAGTGACAGTTCGCTAATCGTGACCGGAGCAGTTGTCAGTGGCTCGGCATCACTTGAAGATTCATATCAGCTCAATAAGAATCTCGCCGCCGAAAGACTTGAAGCATTGACAACATTCATCAAGAGCAATATCGAGATAGCAGACGGCGACATCCAACACACCGATAGCTATATAGATTGGAACGATTTAAAGGCATGGGTCAAGCAATCAGACTATGCGTTAAAAGACAAAGTTATTAACATCATTGACGAGCACCCCACTTTAGTAAGATATCGGAACGATAGCAGGACAGTCGATAGCCGCATTTCAAAGCTAAAGGTCTTAGACAGAGGACGAGCATGGCACTATTTAAGTCACAGTTACTTTAAAGGATTGCGTAACGCGACCGCAATCATTTCCACAAAACCTAAAGCCGCATATCCAAGAGAGGATGTAGACTTGGCAGAGGAAATAAATCTAACTTCCGTCCCCGAAACAAAAAGAGACACGTTAAGCGCAGTGACAACAAAGACAAAAAGATATCTACACTTAACATTAAAGAACAACCTACTCTATGACGCACTATTAATACCGAATATCGGAATAGAGTATTACTTAGGCAGAAAGTGGTCAATTGACGCATACTGGATGTATTCATGGTGGAAATGCGACCACGTTCACAACTACTGGAGAACATATGGCGGCGACATAGCCTTACGCCGCTGGTTTGGAGACTGTGAGAGAACAAATTCCAAGACACCGGTAGGATTTCACCTCGGAGTATATGCACAGATGATAACCTATGATTTTGAGTTAGGCGGACGAGGTTATCTCGGAGACAGATGGAGCTATGCCGCAGGAATCGAAAGCGGTTTCACTCTCCCGATAGCACGCAGATTTAACATTGACTTCAATATCGGCATCGGCTATCTCACAGGTGAATACAAAGAATATTTACCAATTGACAGGTGCTATGTATGGCAGACGACCAAGCAGCGACGCTGGTTTGGGCCAACAAAAATCGAAGCATCGTTAGTTTGGCTTATCGGACATTTTAATCACAACAGAAAAAGGATTTAACGATGAAGCCCCTCCCACTACTAATGCCGGTAGTGGTATCCATGACACTTATCTCATGTGAGCACAAGGACTTATGTATCCACGACCTGCAAGAAAATAGCGGAAGATTAGTGATTGAAGCCGAGTATGACCTAAACTTTCCATTTGATTATAGCACGTACACATCTAAGGATAATCAGTATCTTCAACTCGACTTACCCGAAGGACTTCGAGCTCTGGTTTACTCATTAGATATAGATTATGACCTCCATAACTTGCCTGCAGAAGGAGGTGAAATCAGCATCAACGAAGGCTCCCACTCGATACTCTGCTACAATAATGACACAGAATGTATCGTCTTTGAGAATCTCAGTTCCTACTCCGAAGCGATGGCTTCGACATCGCAAATAAGCAGCGGAGGCTACTACCTAAGCGCACGAAATGAGCCGGTTGTAAACAACCCCGATATGCTCTTCTGCGGATCTATTGATTCATATTACAAACAAACATTAACAACAACCGAAATTCTACCGGTTAAGATGCAGCCAAGGGTTTTCCCCTACATAATCGTCGTCCAGTTTGACGCGGGATATGAATATGTCACACAAGCTAAAGGAGCTTTAAGTGGAATGGCAAGCAAGATTAACCTTAGGACAGGAGAAACACCGGACGAAACGGCAACATTCACATTTGATTGCACAAAAGAGACATATGGACTTTTTGCCGTCATGAACAGTTTTGGAACTCCTAACTATCAAACAGACAACAACCCGGATTATAACTACGAATACTATCTTACCATAAAAGTCAGGCTGACAGATGGCTCATATTTAACATTTGAATATGATGTTTCAGATCAGCTCTACGATCAACCTAAAGGCGGTGTTATCAGCATAGACGGTTTACAGATAACAGAGCCGGACCCGGCAAATCAGCAAGCCCACAGTTCAGGATTTGACATTGACATCGACGACTGGGGAGAGAGTGAAGAACATGGTATGATACTCTAACAAACACAAACAAAAAAAATTAAAAAAACACGTTCTCTTTAACTACTTAAAATTACCACTATGAAGAAGTCAAATTTAGTTGCCATCGCAACAATCGCCATCGCCATCGTATCAAGTTGCAGCAATGATGAATCAATGCTCGTATCAGACAACGCAACTCAACAAAATAGCCCCATCGGTTTCTCAAACGCATTCGTAAACAAGAGTACACGCGCCACAGCGGTGACCGACAACTCAAGCCTCAACAACTTCTATGTATGGGGTTACGCCGAACAAGAAAACGTCTTTGACGGCGAAAAGGTCTCAAAGACCGGTGACGACTGGACCTACCAGAGCATCAAATACTGGGTACCGGAAAAGGCGTACACATTCACAGCAATCGCAGCATCAGAAGGTGCCGGCTCATGGAGCTTTGCTCCCGCAAGCAATCTCGGCGGTCAAATCACCATTGACAATAAGGGTGAGCAAGATTTGGTTTACGCTTATCAAACAAGCGCAGCCACCTCAAGCACAACACGCAGCACGGTGAAATTCACCTTCAACCACTTGTTGTCACGTGCAAAATTCAAATTCATCAACGGCGCAGCCGACGGTGAAGCCACCTACAAAATCAAGAATCTCCAAATCACCAATGCTGACCAATCAGCAACGCTCGATGTATCTGAGGGTTCATTCACAAGCTGGGACATCGCAAGCAGCACAACAGCGTTCTCTTATGGTGACACCGACGCATTCACTCCGGGCAACAACGTGATTTCAGACTACAAGTACCTCATCCCCCACGCAGGTGCATACCAATACAAAGTGTCATTTGACATCGAGGTAACTCAGGGCGAAAGCACATGGACTTACAGTCACTCAAACGTGCTCACCGAGTCAATCGAGATGAAGAGCGGCAAGAGCTACATCTTTGCTATCACTCTCAACAAAGACAACATCAACCCCGACGGCTCAGCAGTTATCGAATTTGCATCAGAAAGCGTTACAGACTGGGATGCTGACAGCAATGCAGCACTTGGCGAAAAGGCTTCACAAAGCGACAACTCAGGCACAGCAACAGCCAACCCTTATGCAAACGATGATATGTATCTTGTCTACAATGCACAATGGTTTGACACCAACAAGATACAAATGGACAAGAATGACGACGGCACATACTCAATCACAAGCGACAAGGTAATAGGTAGCTTCGTCATCAGCTCAACAGTCGATAAAGACTACTTCTTCGGAATCGAAAAAGATGCAAGAACCCAAGCCTATGCTGTTAACGGTCAAACGACAACCTACCCATTGGTTGAATACAGCTACAAAAAGGACACGGATATGTATACTCACTATCTTATGGAGCTGAACAATTCAGCACCTGATTCAAAGTCATTGAAGTTCACATTTGATCCGAACAAGAAGGTTTTAATAGTCGAAAAACTCTAAAAGCACTACACACGACAATTGCTATCCTACTTACTTAAATTACACTAATTTTCTTTCTCTATATATTCTCTAAAAAAAGACAACTAAGAAGAACATGCTCCTAAGTTCTCAATAATCAGTAAAAAGGGCGGCTCTGATGATAGAGCTGCCCTTTTTGTCGAGGAAATATAAAAAAACTACTATGCTTTTTTGATGTAATCAACAATCCACTCGCCGACTTCTTTTGTTCCGTAAACGCCGCCTTCGGGCACTTGAATTTCGGGAGTTCTGACGTTTGCATCAAGAGATGCGTTAACGGCGCGACGAATGAGATTTCCTTCCTCTTTGAGGTTGAAATACTCAAAGAGCATTGCGACAGACAAGATTTGAGCCAATGGGTTGGCGATGTTCTTGCCGGCAGCTTGCGGCCACGAGCCGTGAATCGGTTCAAAGACAGGAGTGCTTTCGCCGGTAGAAGCAGAGGGGAGCAAGCCCATAGATCCGCTGATAACGCTGCCTTCATCTGTCAGGATGTCACCAAATGTGTTTTCAGTCACCATCACATCAAAGAATGTTGGTTCTTGAATCATGCGCATTGCGGCATTATCGACATACATAAAGTCAGTTGTCACTTCTGGATATTCCTTAGCCATTTGCTGAGCGACTTTGCGCCACAAGCGACTTGAAGCAAGCACATTAGCTTTATCAACGACAGTCAAGTGGCGACGGCGACGGAGGGCGTAGTCATAAGCGACACGCAAGATGCGCTCGATTTCGGGACGAGTGTAAGCGTTAGTGTCATAAGCGCGTTCATCGTCTTCATATTTTTCGCCGAAGTACATACCGCCGGTCAATTCGCGGATGCAGATGAAATCAGCATTTTCGACAAGTTCGGCACGGAGCGGTGACTTGTGGACAAGGCATGGGAATGTCTCAACGGGACGAATGTTAGCGTATAGTCCGAGTTGTTTGCGCATAGCTAAAAGTCCTTGTTCGGGGCGAACTTTAGCGTTGGGGTTATTGTCAAAACGAGGGTCACCGACTGCAGAGAAGAGTACGGCATCGGCATCGCTGCAAGCCTTGAAAGTTTCCTCAGGGAATGCGCTGCCTGTTGCATCAATAGCGGCAGCACCGGCGAGAGCGTATGTATAATTGACGGTGTGGCCAAATTTTTGGCACACAGCGGTCATCACATCTACACCTTGTTTTGAAATCTCAGGCCCGATGCCATCACCGGGCAAAACAGCTATCTTGAAATCCATGATAGTTCCTTTCTTATTTTGAGTTAGTTATAATCTTGTTCAATAATATTCAGCATCTTGATTGTTGCCTTTATAGCGGCTTCTGTTTGGTCGGCATCGAGGCCGCGAGTGCGGACAACGCGGTCTTTCCACTGCCAAGTGATTATAGATTGCACCAAGGCGTCGGTGCGGCCACCGGGCGGGATGCTCACGGTGTAATTTGTCAGCATAGGGAAGCAGCGCGACAGTCTGTTTTTGTAGATGTCACGTGTTGCACGCATGAAAGCATCAAACTGACCGTCACCTGCGGCTTGTGCGTCAAAGACACGGCCGTTAATCTCCATACGCAAACTTGCCATAGGCTTCAAGCCATAAGATGTTGTCACCATGTAGCTCAACAGTTTAACTTTGTCATCCGGCGTTGTGTGTTTAAGCACATCGCTGACGATAAACGGCAGGTCATCTTGCGTTACAATTTCTTTTTTGTCTCCGAGCTCGATGATGCGTTCAGTGACGCGTCGTGTTTGTTCGGGAGTGAGTTCTAAGCCAAGTTCTTCGAGGTTGCGCAGGATGTTAGCCTTGCCACTGTTTTTGCCTAAAGCATATTCACGTTTTCTGCCGAATCGTTCAGGTAACAAGTCATTGCAGTAGAGGTTAGCTTTGTTATCGCCATCGGCGTGTACACCGGCAACTTGCGTGAATACGCTGTCTCCGGTAATCGGACGGTTTGGCGGTATGGCAATGCCTGAATAGCTCTCGACCAAGCGGCTGACCTCATTGAGGCGGCTCTCGTCGATGTTGGTTTTGGCATCAAATTGGTCTTTGAGTATCACTTGTACACTCGCCAATGGAGCATTTCCGGCGCGCTCGCCGAGACCGTTTACAGCGGTGTGTATGCCACGACAGCCTGCCAACACTGCGGCGAGGACGTTTGAGATGGCAAGGTCATAGTCGTTATGTCCGTGGAAGTCAAAATGGAGGTCGGGATAACGCTTCCTCATTTTGCGCATGTAACTGATAAGGTCAAGCGGATTTAGGATGCCTAATGTATCAGGTAGCATGAAGCGCTTGATACTTGTGTCACGCAGTGCATCAACTAATTGATAGACATACTCAGGAGATTTATTTATGCCGTTGCTCCAATCCTCGAGATAAACGTTCACGCTTACGCCTTTTTCATCAGCATATGCCAACACCTCTTTTATGTCAGCGATATGTTGGTCAGGTGATTTCTTTAGCTGATTGACGCAGTGACTTAGCGAGCCTTTGCATAGCAAATTGATGGTGCGACAACCGCAAGACGTAATCCAATCTATAGACTTATGGCCATCGACAAAACCCAAGACCTCAACGCGCTCAAGATAGCCGGCAGAGGCAGCCCAGCGACAAATCTGACGCACAGCCTGCTCCTCGCCTTCAGATACACGTGCCGAAGCGACCTCAATGCGATCGACATTGAGGGACTGCAATAGAGCACGCGCAATCATCAGCTTCTCATGTGGCATGAAGCTAACGCCGTTGGTTTGCTCACCATCGCGCAGCGTCGTGTCCATTATTTCGATAGAGACCTTATTTTTCATTGTTCATTGATCGGAGTTTTCAGAGTTCTCTGAGTTCTCCGAGTGCTCAGAGTGCTCTGATTATTTGCCCTCCCAAGCCTCGATTTTTGACTTGTTTTCGAGCAAAAAGTCAATATCATCGAGTGCGTTCATTAGGCAATATTTTTTGTAACCGTTAATTTCAAAGTGTTCGCTGCTGCCTGTAGCCTTGTTTGTTACAGTCTGTTGCGGAACATTGACTTCAACTTCAGTTTTGGGGTCTGCTTTGATTGAAGCAAAAAGTTCGGCGAGGAATTTTTCGGATACGACAACGGGCAAAACGAAGTTATTAAGCTCGTTATTTTTGTGAATATCAGCAAAGAAGCTACTGATAACGACACGGAATCCATAACCGGCAATAGCCCAAGCCGCGTGTTCACGGCTACTACCACTGCCAAAGTTCTTACCGGCGACAAGAATTTCGCCTGAGTAAGTCGGATTGTTAAGCACAAAATCTTTGTTTACAGAGCCATCGGCTTTATAGCGCCAATCGCGGAAAAGATTTTCGCCGAAAAATTTCTCATCGCGAGTAGTTGCTTTGAGAAAACGTGCAGGGATTATTTGGTCAGTATCAACGTTCTCCAAAGGCAGAGGAACGCAAGTGCTTGTTATGATGTCAAATTTCTGTTTCATAGTCGTGAGTGTTAGTCGATTAAAGTACGCGGGTCAGTAATAACGCCAGTCACAGCAGCGGCAGCGGCTACCAATGGGCTTGCGAGGACAGTGCGTGCGCCCGGACCTTGACGACCTTCAAAGTTGCGATTAGAGGTTGATACTGAGAGTTTACCGGCGGGAATTTTATCATCATTCATAGCCAAGCAAGCCGAGCAACCGGGTTGACGGAGTTGGAATCCGGCAGCCTCAAATATTTTGTCAAGACCCTCTTGTTTAATCTGCTCAGCGACAAGCCATGAGCCGGGTACGAGCCAACAAACGACGTTATCAGCTTTGTGACGACCTTTAACGATTGAAGCGAAAGCGCGGAAGTCTTCGATGCGGCCATTTGTACAAGAGCCACAGAATACATAATCTACGGGCTTGCCGATGAGACAATCGCCGGGGGCAAATCCCATATAATCGAGTGATTTCTGATAAGAAGCGCGACCTGCTTCGGGCACAGTATCGAGAGCCGGGATGTGTTGAGAGATGCCCATGCCCATGCCGGGATTAGTGCCATAAGTCACCATAGGCTCGATGTCGGCAGCGTCAAATTGGATTTCCTTGTCAAAGACAGCATCGTCGCCGCTCTTGAGAGTTCGCCAATAAGCGACAGCCTTATCCCACTCTTCGCCTTTCGGAGCATATTCGCGACCTTTAATATATTCAAATGTCACTTCATCCGGAGCGATAAATCCGCCGCGTGCGCCCATCTCTATGGAGAGGTTGCAGAGAGTCAGACGACCTTCCATTGTCAAATTTTTAACGGCAGAGCCTGAGTATTCGACGAAGTAGCCGGTTGCGCCGGATGTTGTCATTTTACTCATTATATAAAGAGCTACGTCTTTAGCCGTCACGCCTTTGCCGAGCTGTCCGTTAACGCTGATGCGCATTGACTTAGGTTTCTGTTGCAAGATGCACTGAGAAGCCAAGACCATTTCAACTTCAGATGTGCCGATGCCGAAAGCGACAGCGCCCATAGCGCCGTGAGTTGAGGTGTGCGAGTCACCGCAGACGATAGTCATACCGGGCAGAGACAATCCGCGTTCCGGGCCTACGACATGGATGATGCCGTTCTTTGGATGCATCATGCCGAAATGATTTAAGCCGAAGTCAGCAGCATTTTTGGCAAGAGTGTCCACCTGAGTGCGGCTTACCGGGTCTTCAATAGGTTTGTCTTGGTCATGCGTCGGAGTGTTGTGGTCAGGCATACAGTATATGCGCTCCGGACGGAAACATTTCAAGCCACGTTTGCGCATGCCTTCAAAGGCTTGCGGACTTGTTACCTCATGACAGTATAAGCGGTCGATATAGAGTTGAGTGGGACCATCAGCCACGTTTTGAACAACGTGCTTATCCCAGATTTTGTCGAAAAGTGTATTAGCCATTGTCAGGCGATTTGATTGTTTATGTATTAAGTAGGATATAGCTGTTATTGACTACTTCTTGAATTTATTGATACAGTCTATATAAGCCTCAACAGAAGCAGTCACAATATCGGTGTTAGCTCCAAAGCCATAGTAGACACTGCCGTCATATTCGACCTGCATGTGCACCTTGCCGACATCATCCGAGCCTTTGCTTATAGCTTGAATGGTAAACTCTTTTAGTGTCATTTGTCGCTTAATAATTGACTTTAGGGCTTTGATAGCTGCATCGACAGGGCCATTTCCGGTGGCAGAGCCTTCAAACTTCTCGCCTGCAATATCAAGGCCGAGACAAGCGACAGATTTAACGCCCATGCCGGTAGTGACTTGCAAGTAGTCAAGTTTGATAGAATGAGAAGCTGTTCGGTCAGCGCCTGCCAACATCAGGATATCGTCATCGTTGATTTCCTTCTTTTTATCAGCAAGTTTGAGGAACTCTTGATAAGTAGCGTCAAGTTTTTCGCCTTCCATGTTGATACCGAGAACGCTGAGACGGTGTTTCAAGGCTGCATGACCACTACGGGCAGTCAAAACGATTGAGTTCTCGTCGATGCCAACGTCCTTGGGGTCAATAATTTCGTAGCTTTCGCGGTTTTTCAACACGCCGTCTTGGTGGATGCCGCTGGAGTGAGCAAAAGCATTTCGCCCGACGATGGCTTTGTTTGCTTGCACAGGCATGTTCATCAGACTTGAGACCATGCGACTGATACCGCAAAGTTTTGTTGAATTGACATTTGTATCAATGCCGAGTTCCTTATGAGAACGACATATCATGACAACTTCTTCGAGAGAGGTGTTGCCGGCGCGTTCACCGATGCCGTTAATTGTCACTTCAGCTTGACGAGCGCCATTGATAACGCCTGCCATCGTGTTTGCAGTAGCCATGCCGAGGTCGTTATGACAGTGAGTTGCAATTGTCACCTTGTGAATGCCGTCAACGTGTTCCATGAGGTACTTAATTTTCTCACCAAACTCAGAAGGCAAGCAATATCCTGTTGTATCGGGGATGTTGATAACAGTAGCGCCGGCATTAACAACGGCTTGTACAACGCGTGCAAGATACTCGTTATCAGTACGTCCGGCATCTTCGGCATAGAATTGCACATCCTCAACAAAGCGTTTAGCATACTTCACGCTCGCCACAGCGCGTTCAATAATTTCCTCGCGTGTGGAGTTAAACTTATACTTGATATGGTAGTCGCTTGTTCCGATACCGGTGTGGATGCGCTTATGCTTAGCATATTTCAACGCTTCGGCAGCGACCTTGATGTCATTTTCGACAGCACGTGTCAAGGCGCAAATAGTCGGCCACGTCACGGCACGTGAGATTTCGACAACAGAATTGAAGTCACCGGGGCTTGAGACCGGGAATCCGGCTTCAATAACGTCAACGCCTAATTCTTCAAGAGCTTTTGCAACCTGAATCTTTTCGACCGTGTTCAACTGACAGCCCGGGACTTGTTCGCCGTCACGAAGTGTGGTGTCAAATATAAATAGTCTATCACTCATATTCGTCTATTCTAAAGTTTTCACGGAAACATTTGCGCAAAATTAGCACCATTTTTTGACAATAACAAGCCTTCTGTTACTTTTTAACCGCATTTTGCTATAATTCATAACTTCAGGGCGTATATTTGCTAATATTTTTTGAAGTCGCATATTAAATTATTGTGTAATTTTGCAGTATAACGATTGACAAAATATAATATATGGATAATTTCTCATATTATGCACCGACCCGCTATGAGTTCGGGCGAGGTGTTGAAACGCTTGCGGGCAAGATGCTTGCCGGTCTCGGTCTTAAGAATGTGCTTATTGTTTACGGCAAAGGCTCTGTTGTGCGCAGCGGCTTGCTTGAGCGCGTATGTAAGTCTCTCGATGAGGCAGGTATCGGCTACAAACAGTTGAGCGGCATCTGCCCCAACCCGACAGATGACCGCGTCTATGAGGGCATAGACATTGTGCGTGAGAACAGTCTTGACGGTCTGCTTGCTGTCGGTGGTGGCTCGGTCATAGACACCGCTAAAGCCATTGCCGCCGGTGCTGTCTATGATGGTGACTTCTGGGATTTCTGGGCAGGTAAAGCTGTTATCCAAGAAGCTCTGCCTGTCGGCGTTGTGCTGACAATTCCGGCAGCCGGAAGCGAAGGGTCAGGCAACTCTGTAATCACAAAACTCGATGGTATGCACAAAATCAGTTTGCGCACAGATTCGGTTTTGCGTCCAAAATTTGCTCTGCTAAATCCGGAATTGACCTTCACCCTACCCGCATATCAGACGGCGGCGGGCGTTGTTGATATGATGGCACACATATTTGAGCGCTATTACACAACGACTCCTGACGTTGAGGTCACTGACCGCGTAGCCGAGGGCATATTACGCTCAATTATTAATGAGTCACTGAAGGTTATGGCAAAGCCTGACGACTATGAAGCGCGTGCCAACATCATGTGGGCGGGAACACTTGCACACAACGGCATCTGTGGTTGTGGTCGCCGCGAGGACTGGGTTAGTCACGCAATGGAGCACGAAATCAGTGCGGTCTACGGTGTCACACATGGCGCAGGTCTCGCCGTTGTCAATCCGGCATGGATGACATTTATGGCTCAACATCGTCCGGCAAAGGTTGCACAAATGGCTCGCCGACTATTTGACATTGATGGCTCTGACGACAGCCATGTTGCAATGTTAGGTATCAGTGCTCTCAAGCAGTTCTATAAATCTCTCGGTATGCCTGTGACATTTGCCCAACTCGGCATAGACAATCCGGACATTCCGTTATTGGTCAAGAAATTGCACGAAAATAAGGGCAAAACAATAGGCGGTTACTATCCGCTGACCGCAACTGAGACTGAAGAAATTTACAAGTTGATGTTGTAATGGGATTTGTCGAATTATTTAGTGACGTTGCCGGGCTTCAGGCAGCGACAACGACTGTCGGCATGAATGTTTGCCATTATGCCGGAGCTGAGCTCAAAGAGGTCGAGTCCAACCGTCAACTATTAGCGGAATATTTTGGCGTAACAGTTGACGATATATTCATCCCTGTGCAGACGCACTCGACCAATGTGGGTATGCCGGGTGAAGACCTCGCGGATACCGATGCTATGGTCTGCGCGACATCCGGCAAGGTCATAGGTGTAAACACGGCAGATTGTCTGCCGCTACTGTTAGCCGACCTTGAGGCAAAAGTCATCGCCGCCGTTCACTGCGGATGGCGCGGGACAGTGGCGCACATCGTTGACAATGCAGTCAATAAGATGCTCTCATTAGGAGCATCACCGTCGAGAATGATTGCCGCAATGGGGCCTTGCATAGGCACCGAATGTTTTGAAGTCGGAGAGGAAGTTGCCGCTCAGTTCCCGGAGCAGACAATTGTTCGCACATACGACAAGTCTCACGTTGACCTTGGCAAAGCCGTAAGTCTGCAACTTATAACCCTCGGGCTGAGTGAGGAACACATCTCCAAACCAATAGCATGTTCAGTGTGCGACAGCCGTTTTTACTCGGTGCGCCGCGATGGTCGTTCCCTGCCCTATCGCACATTTACTGCAATAAAACTGCGCTAAGCGCATCTATATAAAAGCACGGAAGGCTGTCACTCTGAGTGAGGACAGCCTTTCGCGTAAAAAATTTCTCGCTGTTTAGGTGGCGGTTAAGAACCGAGATATGATTTGAGTAGACGGCTCTTTTGACCTTTAAGTCTGCGGATAGCTTTTTCCTTAATTTGGCGAACACGTTCACGAGTCAAGTCAAATTTTGCGCCAATTTCTTCGAGTGTCATTTCTTGACAACCGATGCCGAAGAACATCTTCAAAATTTCACGTTCACGCTCGTGCAACTGACGCAAGGCGCGGTCCACTTCATTGCTTAGAGACTCTTGGTTAAGAGCGGCGTCTGCCATTGGCGAATCATCGTTAGATAAGACGTCGAGCAAGCTATTGTCTTCACCTTCTACGAAAGGCGCATCCATCGAGATGTGACGGCCGGACACTTTGAGCGTGTCGGCGATTTTGTCCACGGGGACATCGAGGGTTTGTGCGAGTTCTTCGGGAGAAGGGCGGCGTTCATTTTCTTGCTCAAACTTAGACAGAGCTTTGCCAATTTTGTTGAGAGAGCCAACCTGATTCAGAGGCAAGCGTACGATACGAGATTGTTCAGCCAAAGCCTGAAGGATAGATTGGCGAATCCACCACACGGCGTAAGAGATAAATTTAAAACCACGCGTTTCATCGAATTTACGTGCTGCTTTTATCAAGCCGAGATTTCCTTCGTTAATAAGGTCAGGGAGTGACAAACCTTGATTTTGATACTGCTTTGCCACTGACACAACGAAGCGTAAGTTTGCACGGGTCAATTTGTCGAGAGCCGCTTGGTCACCGTTCTTGATGCGCTGCGCAAGCTCTACTTCTTCTTCAACAGTGATGAGGTCTTCACGACCAATTTCCTGAAGGTACTTGTCAAGCGACGCGCTCTCACGATTGGTGATTGATTTAGTAATTTTGAGTTGTCTCATTTTATTCTCTATAAGTGCCGATAAAATTGCAATATTCGTACAAAGTTAACGATTTTTTCTCAAACTTTTACAATCTTATTCTCGTTATTAATGTTAAAATGTTACAAATCTTTTTGTAATATCTTTGCATGCTATTTAAACAAAGATACCAATAATAAAACAAAATACAGCCGCATAGATGGTCAAAAAGCTGTTATTCAAATAGATTCTTCTAAAACATTTGCAGATTTG
>CAYYAA010000053.1:0-14100 GCA_964469875.1 uncultured Bacteroides sp. | reverse complement strand
ACCGTGCTATCATCGCACAAAAAGAGTTGGGTATCCGCAAGTAAGCCCTCGCGCTGCTTTAAGATTACTACAAAAGGGCTGTCAAGTATTTTTGACAGCCCTTTTGCTTACATCTCAACACAATTACAACCACTCTTAAATTAATTCCAAGGATATGATTACCAATCTAAAATACGGTGCTCTTGTCGTGGCTTTTGCTGTTGTATCAAGCAGCTGCAGCCTCTTTAACTCTTCTGCGGTGAACGGCAGTGCAGCTAATGATGTCACTCAAACGGCTGATGCGTCTACAGGCGCTACGGTTGTTAATGGTGCATCTAACAACACCAAAGCGGAAACAAAAACAACTACAACTCAACATAAGGTCGCTAATGTCAAGGTGGCAAATTATCTCGAAGGCGAATGGTATATTCTCAATGTTGGCAAACATAAGATTGAACAAGAGGAGGATGCTCCGTATATCGTCTTTGAAACTGAGACCGGCAGATTCTATGCAAGCAACGGCTGCAACACGCTGAACGGCAGCTTTGAGGTATCGGCTGACAACACCATATCATTCTCAAATGTCTTGTCAACGATGCAACATTGTCAAGACGTTAAATATGACTCTGATATTAGCGCTGTCTTGGCTGATGGTGTGACTGTAAATGCGTCGTTTGCACAAATCGGCGGCGACTCATATATCAATTTTACCGGTTCTAAAACAATGAAGTTGCGTCGCCACAGTCTCGGATTTCTTAACGGCAACTGGCAGGTCGTTTCTATAAATGGCGAGAAACTTGATGACGACGATGCTACAATCTTCTTTGATATTGCAGAACTGAAAATCCACGGTAACACCGGCTGCAACTATTTCAACGGTGAGATTTATATTTACCCCAACAAGACAAATGCAATCGACTTCAGCAAGATGGGCGTAACTCGCATGGCTTGTCCAAAAACAGCACAAGAGACTGCCATGCTCGTTGCTCTTGAACAGACACAGACTGTTATCAAGAATGATAAAGAACACGCCATACTACTCGATGCTAACGGCAAAGAGGTAATGAAGCTCAAGCATCTGCATGTCACTGCCGAATAATACTCTCTAAACATATAAAACACAATGAGCGAAACACAAATCTCTAACTATGGACTGCTCGGCTTCCCGTTAGGCCATTCTTTTTCGCGTAAATTCTTTACAGCGAAGTTTGCTAATGAGAACATTCCTGCCGTTTACGAGAATTTTGAACTTCCCGATATTAACCAGCTCCCGGCGGTGATTGAATCAAAGCCCAATCTTCGCGGCTTTAATGTCACTATTCCATACAAGCAACAGGTCTTGAAGTTCCTTGACGAACTCAATCCTTTAGCCGCCGAGATTGGTGCTGTCAATACCGTTAAGGTTGTCAATGACAATGGCAAGCGTCGTTTGGTAGGATTTAATACAGACATTATCGGTTTTTGTGACTCTTTGCGTCCGCATCTTCGTCCAGAGATTAAGAATGGTCTCGTTCTCGGCACAGGCGGCGCGTCTAAGGCTGTCATCGTTGGCTTGCGCTCGTTTGGCATTGAGCCGATTGTGGTCTCACGTCGTCCCGGCAAGGACGTAATTACTTATGGCGATATAGATGCAAAATTGCTCTCTGAGTGTCTGCTTATCGTCAACACAACGCCCCTCGGAATGTTTCCGGCGGTTGACACTTGTGCTGATATTCCTTATGAGTTGTTGACACCGCGCCATGTTTGTTACGACCTCGTTTATAATCCATCAGAGACGCTATTCATGCGCCGTGCCGAGGAGTTTGGCGCAAAAACGGTCAACGGCTCTGAGATGCTTGAAGGTCAAGCTATCGCCGCGTGGAACATCTGGCAGAATGATTATACTCCGTCAAAATAAACATTCATTTATACAAATCACAATGCTTAAATTATCTCAAATCCTTTATGTACTGCTGATTATCTTGGTAGTGATACCATTCAGCAAATTCGGACTGCCTGAGATTACTGCGCCTATCGCGTTGCTCTTGGGGCTGATTTTTGCATTTGCTTTCAAAAATCCATATCCGAAATTCAACAAAAAGACATCAAAGTATCTGTTGCAAGTTGCTGTTGTTTGTCTTGGCTTTAACATGAACCTCCACGAGTCTCTCAAATCAGGCTCTGAGGGAATGGCGTTCACCATCGTGTCTGTTATTGGTGTGATGGTGCTTGGCACTTTAATAGGCTATTGGTTGCACATCAACCGCAAGACCGCTTATCTCATTTCGTCAGGTACTGCGATTTGTGGCGGTAGTGCTATCGCTGCTGTTGGCCCTGTCCTCAAAGCTGATGAGAACGAGATGGCTGTCTCTTTGGGCGTAATCTTTATTCTCAACTCTATCGCCTTGTTTATCTTCCCGCCGATTGGCAGGATGTTGGACATGGGTGACGCACAATTCGGCACATGGGCTGCAATTGCCATTCACGACACATCGTCTGTTGTCGGTGCCGGCGCTGCTTACAGTGATGCCGCCTTGCAGATGGCAACGCTCATCAAGTTGACACGTGCGTTGTGGATTATTCCTTTGGCATTTGTCACCATGCTAATCTTCCGCGATAAGTCAGGCAAGATTTCTATTCCGTGGTTCATCTTCCTCTTTGTGTTGGCGATGATAATCAATACATATCTGCCGTTGCCTGAAATGCTTACCTCGTCATTGGTTATGGTTGCACGTCGCGGCATGGTCTTGACACTTTTCCTTATCGGTGCTTCGCTCTCTATTGGCATGATTAAGCAAGTTGGCGTAAAGCCATTGCTTCAAGCTATCATCCTCTGGGTGGTAATCAGCATAACAAGTTTGACCGTTGTACTGAATACGATTCCTAAAGAATAAGGCACATAATATATGCGTGCTCCCTTCTCACAAATTCCCGCTATGCCGATTGCTATCGGATTAATAGCGGGAATTGTTGCGTTTAATGCCGGGCTTGGTGTGGCTGTCGCCGTGGCTGCTGTCGTGCTCTTTGCGGCGTTGCTTCTATTACAAAAGCATTATGTTGCGTTCATATCAGCAGCTATCGCCGTCGGCTGGTTTACGGCATATATCAACCGTCCGTGTTTGCCTCCGGAAAATGTCTTGGCGGCTGAAACAGTGGATTGCTATGGATATGTCACTGCGCAAAAGGAGTATGACGGAGCGCGCCACTGTGTCGTCAGAGTACAGGCTGTTGACGGTAAGGAGGTGAACGCTTTTAACTGTGCTACGTTGACCTCATCGCGAGAGCCTGTGGTGGCTTATGGCGACACCGTTATGTTCAGAGCTGCACTTTCTGAGGTGAGAACGCAACTCGATGTGCCTTATGAATTAGATTATAGCGCATTCTACAAGGTCGATGGCGTGGCTGTTTCTGCGGATGTCTTGCCTGACGATTTTCATGTACTTGCACATGGCAGCTCGTTGATGTGTAGCCTGCGAGGACTGCGTGGCGATTTGATTGACGCTATTATATCCTCGCCACTCTCGCCGCAAACACAGACGCTGTTAATGGCTTGCATAGCCGGAGATGACCTCTATGTCTCTGAGCAACTTAAAACGGACTTCCGAGTGTCAGGCATAGCCCACCTACTTGCACTCAGTGGCTTTCACGTCGGAATAATTGTTATCATATTCAATCTGTTGCTGTATCCGCTGCGCTTGTGGCGACGCGTCGCGCGTTGGCGGCATTTAATTATCATAGCTGCGATATGGGCGTATGCTTGTATGCTCGGACTTATGCCATCGGTCACTCGCGCCGCTGTTATGATGACAGTTTTTCTTATAGCAAGGCTTGTCCAACGCCATCGCGTGCCGTATAATTCACTTTCAGTAGCAGCCATAGTGATACTCATTTTCAAGCCTTACAATCTCTTTTCGCCCGGATTTCAACTCTCCTTTGCCGCAGTCTTGGCGATACTCTTGCTTGCTGAACGTCTAAATCCTATTGAGCCGCGCAAATATCGCCTACATTCGGCTGTCTCGCTGATAACAGTTTCATTCTCGGCAATGTTAGGCACGGTTGTCGTATCCGTCTACTATTTTCACACAATTCCCTTATTATTCTTGACGGTTAATACTGTAATGGCATTGCTCTTTCCTGTGTTTATGCTTGGAGGTATTGCCGTTATCGCCTTGTCGGCGTGTGGACTGAAAGTAGCATGGTTGGCAGTGCCGATAGACCGTCTGTATGACCTTATTGACTATGTGAGCCGTAGTGTCGCTGCTTTGGACTATGCACAAGTTAGCGGCATCTTCCTTACACCGCTCGATGTCGTTGCGTTGCTGATAGTTATAACTTTATTCGTCATTGCAGTCCACTCTATGACGCTCAAGCCGTGGCTCTGGTTTGGGATAGTGACATCCGCCGCTGTGCTTATCATAATCTTAGACCGTGAACAAGTGGCAGATGACGAAATGTTTATCTTACGCCCTCGAGGCCGCACAGACATGCTTGTGCGACATCTTGACAGTTGCATTCTGCTCACTACAGCTTCGCCGACAATGTATCCCGAAGTTGAGCAATATGCTCGACGTCACTATGATATGTACTTTCAGAGTCGCCGTTGCTACAAAGAAGTCCATGTTTGTGATCGTGACTTTGTCTTTGGCACAGCGCGTCGTGTTGGCAATGTCGTGTTGTCAAAAGACCATGCTTTCTTATTGCTAACACGTGACGTAGATATTGACAGTCTGACTATTAAGCCTGATTATGCGCTGCTAACACGAGGGTTTCATGGCTCGTTAAGCTCAGTTATTACACGCTTGCATCCTGACACACTTTTGATTAGTCATGATTGTACACGTCCGAAACGCATAGCATATATTGACACCTGCCGTCTCCAAAATCAAGCATATCGCTGTCTGTGAGACTCAGTATGTTCAACATTTTATCAACCTATTTGTTATAGAAAACGTAATACTAAATTTTTTAATTATGCCGCACATTGATATTAAATGTTATCCGAAGCATTTGACGGATAAGGAGTTTAACGACTTTGTTCATGACCTAACAAAACTCGCCGAGAAGTTTCTGCACGCTAATGAGGGCGATGTCTCTATCAACTACACCGAAATCCCTGTCGAGCAATGGCGCGAGGCTGTGTGGGATAAGGAAATAGCTCCAAACCTTGACCGCTTAGCCAAAAAGCCGGGCTACAAAATGTAAAAAAAACTATACACTGCGTCACGACCTCTTTTAACAGCCGTGGCGCAGCGTTTTTTTATTAAAAAATATGTGAATAGTGCAGTTTTTCGTCGATAAAAATGTAAATTTGCAGTGGCGAACTCTCAAGTGTTTGCTTTTTAAACGAAACTGTTCCTTATGATCAATGACGAAATACGCCAACTGCTTGACACAGAGGTGAAACGTATTAATTCTATAGATTTCATCGCTGAAGACCCTGTGCAATTTCCTCGTCGGTTTACTGATAAACGCGATATCGAGATTGCTGCATTGCTGAGCTCGACTATTGCGTGGGGTAATCGCAAAATGATTTGCCGTAATGCTGAGAAAATGCTCGGTCTGATGGATTATCAACCTTATAATTATGTCATGGATCGTGGCTATGAAGACCTGCCCGAAGGTAATATTCATCGCACTTTTTTCAACCAAAATTTACGCCATTATCTGCGCGGTCTTAATGAGATTTATGCGCGTTTTGGCTCTCTCGAAGACTTTGCTATCTATGTCGGAATAAGTGACAGCGAAGCTCCGTCTTGGCTGCTTGCTGAGAATATTAACCGTGTATTAGCTGACGCAAATGGCGGCAAGAACGACTGCCGTTGCTTGCCTTTAGGTCTTGACAAGTCGGCTTTAAAGCGCTTTAATATGGCTCTGCGTTGGTTGGTGCGAAATGATGGCATTGTCGATTTGGGCGTATGGTCGGTTATTAAGCCGTCGCAATTGTTCATCCCTTTGGATGTTCACGTCGGAAATGTTTCGCGTCAGCTTGGGCTCTTGCAGCGTCGCGGCAATGACCGTATTGCCGTTGAACAACTGACGGCAACCTTGCGCACGTTTAACCCCGATGACCCTGTCATATATGACTTCGCATTGTTTGGCATTGGTGTCGAACATAATATGGATGAAATTGAGTTACATTAAGCTATGGGCATGAAACACAATATTATCATCACCGGTGGCGCCGGATTTATCGGCTCGCACGTGGTCAGATTATTCGTCAACAAATATCCCGATTATAATATCATAAATGTTGACAAATTGACCTATGCCGGAAACCTTGAAAATCTAAAGGATATCGAGGACAGACCTAACTACACTTTTGTTAAAGCTGACATCTGCGATTTTGATGCAATGTTTAAGCTGATGCAGGAGCGTCAAGTGTCAGGCATCATTCACCTCGCCGCAGAGAGTCACGTTGACCGCTCGATTAAAGACCCTTTCACATTTGCGCGTACTAATGTAATGGGCACGCTCAGCTTGTTGCAAGCAGCAAAGCTCTATTGGGAGTCTTTGCCGGAGCGATATGAAAACAAGCGATTCTATCATATCTCGACAGATGAAGTCTATGGCGCATTGGAGTTGACCGCGCCTGAAGGCATTGACTCTCCGTTTACAACGGCTGCGTCTTCAGAGCATCATCACGCCTATGGTGAAGACTTCTTCCTTGAAACGACAAAATATAATCCTCACTCTCCTTATTCAGCGTCAAAAGCATCATCTGACCATTTTGTACGCGCTTTTCACGACACTTATGGTATGCCGACAATTGTGACAAACTGCTCTAACAATTACGGCCCTTATCAGTTCCCCGAAAAGTTAATACCATTATTCATTAATAATATTCGCAATCGCCGACCTCTGCCTGTCTATGGCAAAGGTGAGAATGTGCGCGATTGGCTTTATGTTGAAGACCATGCTCGCGCCATTGACCTTATCTTTCATAAAGGCAAAATCGCCGACACATACAACATTGGCGGATTTAACGAGTGGAAGAACATCGACATCGTTAAGGTGCTGATTAAAACCGTTGACCGTCTGTTGGGCAATCCTGAAGGATATTCTGACGAACTTATCACCTATGTCACCGACCGCGCCGGGCACGACTTGCGATATGCCATTGATTCGCGCAAACTGCAGCGTGAGCTCGGATGGGAGCCATCTCTTCAATTTGAAGAAGGCATAGAGAAAACTGTGCGCTGGTATCTCGATAACGAGGAGTGGGTCAACCGCATAACGAGTGGCGAGTACGAGAAATATTACGAATCAATGTATTCAAATAGATAATAACCAAAAAATCATATAATCTTAAAATTATACAGCATGAACAAATTAATCCCGGTACTGCTCTGCGCAGGAGCTTTATCGACAATGCCTGTGATGGCTGAAAATCAACCTGCGTTCCCCGGTGCTGAAGGTTTTGGCCGCTATGTAACCGGCGGTCGCGGCGGTGATGTTTACCACGTTACAACACTTGAAGACGGCACTCAAGAGGGCACTCTCCGTTGGGCTATCAACAAGTCTGGTCGCCGTACCATTGTATTTGATGTATCAGGTACAATCCAACTTAAATCTGCACTATCAATCATTAACGGCAATATCACAATTGCCGGACAGTCAGCTCCGGGCGACGGCATCTGCGTTGCCGGTTATCCCGTGACAGTTAGCGCTAATAATGTCATCTTGCGTTTTATGCGCTTCCGTCTTGGCAATGAACACGTTGCTGACCACGAAGGTGATGGCCTCGGCGGTCTTGACCGCGCTAATGTCATCGTTGACCACTGCTCTATCAGTTGGAGTATCGACGAATGTTGCTCATTCTGCGGTATGGAAAATTCTACCGTTCAATGGTCTATCGTTTCACAAAGTTTGCGCAATGCAGGTCACGTGAAGGGTAGCCACGGCTACGGCGGCAACTGGGGCGGTAGCGGTATGTCATACCACCACAACCTCGTATGTCACCACGACAGCCGCACACCGCGTCTTGGCCCGCGTTACACCACGCAGCTCGATGAACGCATGGATATGCGCAACAACGTCATTTATAACTGGGCAGGTAATGGCTGCTATGGCGGTGAAGCTCAAAATGTTAATATCGTAAATAATTATTATAAGCCGGGTCCTGCCACTCGCGCTAAGGGCGGCAAAGTTGCTTATCGTATTGCCGGCATCGGTATTCGCACAAATTCATACATCAAAACTTATCCCGTTTACGAGCCGACTTTGCACGTATGGGGCAAATTCTTTGTTGACGGCAATGTCGTTGACGGCAACGCAGAAGTGACTGCCGATAACTGGACTAAGGGCATCTATGAACAAATCTCTAATAGTGACAATGACAACACTTTCACTCAAGAGACACGCGACACTATGCGCTTGGCTGAGCCTATCCACTTCTATCCGACAACTACCCACACAGCTGACGTGGCTTATGAAAAAGTTTTGGCTTATGCCGGTGCTTGTCTGTCACGCGATGAAATAGACTCTGTTATGGTCTGCGATACTCGCTATAACACAGCGACATTCTCCGGCTCGTCTGTCGGTAATGGTATCATTGACACTCAAGCTGACTGTGACTTGATAAAAGGTGCTACAAGCCCGTGGCCCGAACTCAAATCTAAGGAAGCTCCATTAGATACTGACGGTGACGGTATGCCTGACAGTTGGGAAACAGCTCACGGCTTGAACCCCAACGATGCCACTGACGGCAACAAGGTTGACGATGTAAGCGGCTACACAATGCTCGAAATCTATCTCAATGGTCTCGTTGAGCATATCATGAACCAATGTACTGCTGACGGTACTCTCGAAGGTATCGCTCTCGATTCTGAAAAAGAGGAGGTAGGCGAGGCTATTCTGTCTGCTACAACTTACACTGGCTCTACAGCCAAAAGTGGTGTTTATAAATGGGAATTTGGCGATGAATGGTCTGTCTCTAATTCTGACAGTAAAGGCTATGCCACAGGCACTAACAACCGCGTGAAATATTCTCGCGAAGTTGACTTCACTATTGCTGTTCCCGAAGGCAAGAAGATTACTGCGGTCACATTCTCGGGCTATTCTAATAGCGATAGCGGCAGCGCTTATCTCTCAAAACTTGGTGATGAAGAGTTTGGCGAAGACCTCTATGTATTCCCTTCTCGCAAGGAAGGCGTGAATGTTGACTACACTGTCGTTCCGTCTCAACCGCTTTCAGGCAATGTTGTAATGCGATATGCAGGCAACCAAGTCGGCATGATTATTACAATCACTTACAGTAACTCTTCAACAGGCGTTGAAAGCGTTACTACCATTAAGGATGCAAACCGTCTTGTTAATGTTTACAACCTCAAGGGTCAATGTGTTAAGTCAAATATCGCTTATGGCGAAATCTCTAACGCACTCCCCGCAGGTGTCTATGTTGTTGAAGGCGAAAAATTGATTATCAAATAACATTCTTATCTCTTTACACTTAAAAGCAGCTTAAATAGCGATTTTCACTAAATCTCTATTGAGCTGCTTTTTGCTTATTATGACTTACAAATTCATCTCTACATTATTAATAGGCGCATCGTTAGCGGTTTCATCACCGCTGATACAGGCGCAAGGAGTAAGTGGCAATTTGCCAACCTTTTATGAGAATATGAAGGGTGAGCTGACCTTCCCGATGGCGTGGCGCAATAGCTCTCTGCCTTTTGCGTCATGGCGGGCTTCGACCCGTCAAGTGGTTATGGACTGTTTGGTCAACTCTCAGCCCAAATCACTTGACTATAACATTGAGGTCATTGCAACAGAAGATCGTGGCGACTATATCGCCGAAAAAATAGAGTTTAACATCTCACAATGGTGTCGTGTTAAAGGCTATCTGCTCAAACCCAAAGGCGAGGGCAAATTTCCAGCAATCGTTATGCTCCATGACCACGGCGCGCATTTCACTATCGGCAAGGAGAAGTTGGTGAAGCCCTTTGATGTTGACCAAAGCGTTGCTGACGATGCACAGACGTGGGTTGACAAATGCTATGACGGCATTTTTGTTGGCGACTATTTCGCGCAAAATGGTTACGCCGTACTCGCTGTTGACGCTTTGCTTTGGGGCGAGCGTGGCAGAGCCGAGGGCGCAAATTATGAGACTCAGCAAGCGCTTGCCGCAAATTTCATGCAAATGGGTTCATCGTGGAGCTCGTTTATCATTAATGATGATATATATTCAGCGCGCCTTCTCTCATCACTGCCATTCGTTGACACGGAACGCGTCGGCGCACTTGGCTTCTCAATGGGTGCCTATCGTTCATGGTTTCTCTCCTCGGTCAGCGATGATATAAAGGCAGCGGCTTCGGTTTGTTGGATGAACACCACAGACCAACTGATGACACCCGGCAACAACCAAACCAAAGGCGGCTCGGCATACTCAATGCTCGTGCCCGGACTGAACCGTCAACTCGATTACCCAGATATTGCCTCTATTGCTTGTCCAAAGCCCACACTATTCTTTAACGGAAGCAAGGATAAGTTATTCCCGCTTGCCGGTGTCGAAGCGGCTTATCAGACAATGCACGAAGTATGGCAGAGCCAAGGTGCAGATGACAAGCTCGTGACCAAAATTTGGGATGAAAAACATTTCTTTAATAAGGAAATGCAAGCCGAAGTGCTGCAATTCTTTGATAAACAATTCAAGACCGTGACCACTGCAGCGACTGTCACTGCGATGTTCCCGACAAACCATGCCACCGGCATTAACGTAGACACACATCTCACTTTGACCTTTGACCATAACATAACGCTCGGCAACAAGGGCTGCATCAAAGTCTATGAAGCAAAAACCGGCAAGCTCGTTGACAAACTTGACATGAGCATCCCGTCAGGCCCAACTGAGTGGCGCAAAAATGCTCCCGATGCAATCTATACACCTGTGCCGTATGACTACAGCAAGACAGGTATCACCAATCGCAACACCAAGCCAGGCACTCCGTCAGGTGTCAACAAACCCGACACAAGCAACTATCAGTTGACCATTATCGGAGGATTCTCTGACGCATTCCACTTCTATCCAATCATAGTTAAGGGCAACACTGCGACAATCTATCTCCATAACAATCTGCTCGATTACGGCAAAGAATACTATGTCACTATTGACAAAGGCGTAATCGCAGACTTCAAAGGCATCAGCGACAAAAAGACATGGCGCTTTACGACCAAGACATCAGCGCCGTCTGCCGACCAACTCACGCTGACCGTTGCCGCTGATGGCTCAGGCGATTTCTCAACCGTCCAAGGAGCGATGGATTTTATCCCGAATCACTTGACCAATGAGAGCCAACGTCGCACTGTCTTTATCAAAAACGGTGACTACGAAGAGCTCGTTTACTTCCGCAATAAAGATTACGTAACACTTCAAGGCGAAAGCCGTGACGGGGTGATAATCCACTATGCCAACAATGAGAATTTCAACCCTCACCCGGTGGACATCAAAACAAACGAAGTGCCCGGCACATTCCCCTCACGTCGTGCTGCCTTTGCCGCTGACAACTGCTGCCACCTTATCTTTAAGGATATGACAATACGCACCGACTTCAAAGGTCAAGCCGAGGGCTTGCTGCTCAACGGCGATTACAACTTTATGGACAACATCCACGTCATAGGCAGCGGCGATGCACTGCAAGTAAACGGTTCAACATATTGGCACAACTGCATCATTGACGGTGACGGCGACACAATACTCGGACGCGGACCGTCATACTTCAACCATTGCACCATCACCAGCGCAGGCGCTTTCATGTGGATACGCAACACCGAAGCTAATCACGGTAACGTGTTCAACGACTGCACATTCCATGGCATTGGCGAGTGGGCGGTCATTGCACGACTCCCGGACAACAAAGGCAAAAATTATCCACACGCCGAGAGCGTGCTGATAAACTGCAAGCTCGACAACGTGCCCGAAATAGGGTGGGGACCTGTCGCTGACTCAGCCTCCACAGCAACACTGCTCGAATTTAACAGCCGTGACCTCAACGACAACCCCATTGACACAAGCCGACGACACCCATTCGTCAAGCAACTCGACCCAATAGTTGACGCTCAAACAATAGCCAATTACAGCAACTCAAAATACGTGCTCGGTTGGTGAAAAAATGTATAGATTATGACAATTTGCTCGTCAAACAAAGCAAAAATACTCGGTGACAAAAAAGTTTCTAAAAATTTTTTCAAAAAAAGGAACAATCAATTAGAAAATTGATTATATTTGCGCCGAAAAATCTAACCTAATCTATACAGTCATAAAAGACTAAATCTTAAATTATGGATATTAATAATATCATGACCGCCTTGGAAGCCAAGCATCCGGGCGAGAAAGAATACCTCCAAGCAGTAAAAGAGGTGTTGATGTCAGTTCAAGATGTTTACAACCAACATCCCGAATTTGAACGTAACAAAATCGTTGAACGTATGGTTGAACCTGACCGCATCGTTACATTCCGTGTAACATGGTTAGACGACAAAGGCGAAGTACAAAACAACCTTGGCTATCGCGTTCAATTCAACAACGCCATTGGCCCGTACAAAGGCGGCATCCGTTTCCACGCTTCTGTTAACCTCTCAATCCTCAAATTCCTCGGATTTGAGCAAACATTCAAAAATGCTTTGACCACCCTCCCGATGGGCGGCGCAAAAGGCGGTAGCGACTTCTCACCACGTGGTAAGAGCGACCGTGAAATCATGCGCTTCTGCCAAGCATTCATGCTCGGTCTCTGGAAGAACCTCGGTCCCGACCGTGACGTTCCCGCAGGCGATATCGGCGTAGGCGGTCGCGAAGTTGGCTATATGTACGGCATGTACAAACGCCTCGTTAACCAACACGATGGCACATTCACCGGCAAAGGCCTCGAATTTGGCGGCAGCCGCATTCGTCCCGAAGCAACCGGTTTTGGCGCTCTCTACTTCGTACAAAGCGTACTTAAAGCTAAAAACGACAATATCAAAGGCAAGACAGTAGCTATCTCAGGCTTCGGTAACGTAGCATGGGGCGCAGCCCTCAAAGCTACAGAGCTCGGCGCAAAGGTTGTTACTCTCTCAGGTCCTGACGGCTACATCTATGACCCCGAAGGCTTGAACGCTGAAAAGATTGACTATATGCTCGAACTCCGCGCTACCGGCAACGATGTAGTTGCTCCTTACGCAGACAAATTCCCCGGCTCTAAATTCTTCGCAGGCAAGAAACCGTGGGAGCAAAAAGTCAATATCGCACTTCCCTGTGCAACTCAAAACGAGCTCAATGGCGACGATGCTAAACAACTCGTTGCTAACGGCGTAGAACTCGTTGCTGAAGTTTCTAACATGGGATGTACACCCGAAGCTATCGACACATTCATCGAAAGCCGCACAACCTATGCCCCCGGCAAGGCTGTAAATGCAGGTGGCGTTGCTACATCAGGCCTCGAAATGAGCCAAAACGCTATGCACCTCCAGTGGAGCTCAGAAGAAGTTGACGAAAAACTTCACACTATCATGCGTGACATCCACGAACAATGCGTTAAATACGGCAAACAACCCGATGGTTATATCAACTACATGAAAGGCGCAAACATCGCCGGCTTCATGAAAGTTGCAACAGCCATGATGGGAGAAGGCGTTTGCTAATAACACACAATACGCACCATCTAAAGCCCTCGTCACCCGCGAGGGCTTTTTCACACCAATAAATCCCCGAAGCTGATTCTGTTTTCAAGAATTAGCTTCGGGAATTTATATTTCTGCTATCTTTTGATTATAAAAAAGCGAAATAGACTGTTGTTTTTAGATTTGTTTAACTTTGATGCGCCGTAGAGTTGCCCATATTGCATTGTAAATTTGCATTGAAAAGAAAAATTTATCTCGAATGAAAATTTTTGATTAAATTTGAATTTCAAGATTTATTTACTAAATATAGCATACTTTAAAAATCAATTTCTACTTCGGTAGATTAAACATTTACAAAAATGAAAACATTTAATGATTTTCAACGGCTCTGCTCTCGCTCGATTACGTTGCGGTTTGAACTGAAACCTCAGGGCAAAACATTGCAACACTTCAACGAGAGTGGTCTTCTTGACCAAGACGAGCATCGTGCCGAGAGCTACAAGGCTGTCAAGAAGCTTATTGATGAATACCATAAGCGTTTCATCAGTC
>CAYYAA010000052.1:0-14134 GCA_964469875.1 uncultured Bacteroides sp. | reverse complement strand
CCATACCTCGCCGACGGTCGCAAAGTAATCAAACTTGGCATCAACTTCTCCACTGAGACCCGCACCATCAGCGAGTGGAAGCAGGCATAAAATTGCTACTGCTACTTTAATATAGCACTTTGAGTGGCACTTGAGCCGCTTACTTCGTCATCTCTCTGAACTTTTTTGCCATATCCAAAGGTGTATGTTGCCGAAAATTGGAAACGCATGTGTTGGGCAGTGCCATATTCACGTCTGTCTAAGTTAAATTTCGCGCCATATAGTTCTTGATGGCTGCTTTCCCATGATGAGCGAAGGAAATTATGTGCGACGGCAGATAGTCGCCACGCCCCCTTTCCCCAACCCAACTGAATTTGGTAGCTTGACGGAGTGTGCTCTTTCATCCCGGATTCGTCGGGAATAAAAGTGCTTGGTGTTAAATACCATCCGAAAAGGTAGAAATTTCCGAAATACCAAGTTAGTTGAGCTGAGCATGTTATTTCGTTTAATGAAATAGAATATTCGCCTGAAATATTTCTATGCCAATATTGTGGGAGTACTTTTGCAATCAATTTGTTGCCAAAGAATTTAGCGGTAGCACTAAGTCCTGCCATTGTAATATCATAATTGCCGCCATTAACATATTTGCGCAACATAGTTCCATAAGGGGCAATCGGGCTATAAAGAGTGACTACACGATCTTGCTCGGTGTAATAGCAGGTGTTCGCTGTAATTTGCCATCTATTATTAGGTAACCAAAGATATTGCAAGCCAATAGAATGATTCCAATAGTTGTTGAGGTTAGGATTGCCGGAATACCACATAAGCTCATCTTGCTGAAGCATATTCGGGCTTTTCTGATATGTGTCGGGTATCTGTTTGCCATAATCCCATGTCAGTTCAAATTGATTCTTGTCATTGGGTGAGAAAGTTCCGAAGATATTCCCTTGTGGATAGGTGTCTGTTATTTTTGTGCCTGTAAGGTTTGTACTTGCATATACCCAATTAAATAATGTACCGGCTGTCCATTTTGGTTGTATAAAGGTATATCTCACACCTGCGGCAAATCCCCATACATCATATTTCTGCCGAGACGGAGTGTTCCCGAGGTAGTCGATTGTTGAGTGGTAATATTCACCGTCAATCAATGGCGTGATGCTGTTGTGTTGGTTGGGATTCCATGTTAAATAGGGGGTTATGCTTGCTTTGTGATTATTCTCTTTTGCATCGTTGTTAATTATCAGATTATCACCATTATATAGGGATTTCTGATTATTGTGGCCATAATTATATCGGGCTTCGATGTTAAGAGCAAGATTATCATTAAAAGGTGTATATGCTTCAAAGTCATAATTAAGCCCCCAGTTGCTGTTTGATGCAACTGTTGAAGTCTCAGAAGTCGGTAGGAAGTTGTCAATATAAGATAACTGACTTTCAAGATTATTACGTGGAATGGAGTTAAGGTCTAACGATAACTTGTTGGAAATTTGCGTTTGATTGGAAGAATATACAGCACGAAAAGCTATGTCGTTACTATTGTTGCGATATTGTGAAGCTAATGGGGTTGTAAATCTTTCAATAGTTTTCTCTCCTTGTTCAAATAGGTTTGGGAAATGGAATGTTTCGGTGGATTGTGTTCCGTTGTGACGGTTTGTTAGGTAAATTTCGTCGGCAAAGAAATCAAAGCTCATGTCTTTATAAGCAAATTTGGAGTAAAGAGAACCTTCGGTGCGATTAACACCAAACCACTTATTAGCGGTTAATTTTGTATATCCGCCCCATTCATATTTTTGCACGATGAAATTTACCACATACTGAGCGCCTTTGAATCGCGGGTCTTGAGAATATAGCAGGTATTCAACTCTTTTGACATCTGTTGGGCGCAATCCTGCAAGGTCTTGCTGAGAAGTAGACATGTAGTTTATGAAGATAGCAACGTTTTGACCGGATGTAGTCTTGATATTGAAGTTGTCCGGCTGAACATCAAGCTGTGGTATTGCCATCTGACTGAGAAGAGAGATAGCATCAGTAGCAGAATTTTTTTGTTGAGGCAGAGGTATATATGTAGACGAGGTTGAGTTAGTTTTTTGGTAAGAAGCCTCAACCACAATTTCATCGAGTTTCCTTATTTTAGTAGAGTCAGTCACCTCAGTTTGAGCGGCAGAGGAGAGCGTGAGCACTATAAGAATTAAAGATATAAGTATTCTCATCGGTATTGTTCCTAAATTAAAGTAGCATATAGCCAACTAATTACACTGTGTTTGTGTTGATGCAAAGTTAATAAAACTTTATAGGCGGCAGTTCTGTAAAATGATATTTCACTAAATTTAACAAGATAGAGGCTAATATAAAGCCAACGTCTCAGTCAAAGCTAAAATGATTTATCAAAAGATTGTCGGTGGAAGGTGAGACAAAAATGTTACAAATTCGTCCAAAGTGGCATAAATTACGCTTAAAATTGGAATATTGGCGAAAGATTGGTAAATATAGGAAATTTTTTATAAATTTGCGGCGATATATGAGTTTTGCTCACATAATACAACTAATATATGAAGAAAATAATGACAGCGACGGTTGCATTGGCAGCCTCACTATCTCTTTGGGCGGAGGGCTATCAGGTCAATACGCTCAGTGCAAAGCAGAATGGTATGGGACATACCGGAACTGCGTTGAAACTCGGTGCGGAGAGCATGATTTTTAACCCTGCGGGTGTTGGTTTCATGGATAAGACGCTCGACATTTCGGGTAGCGTTACAGCGATTTTCCCTACGGCAACAGCCACACTTCCTAATGGTACGAAGTATCAAACGAATAATGACCCCAGTACGCCTATTGGGTTCAGCACTGCTTTTTCGGTATACGATAATTTGAAGGCAGGTGTGACATTTTACACGCCTTATGGCAGTGGTATTAATTGGGGCGATAACTGGGCGGGAGCTGTTCTCAATCAGTCTGTAAAGTTGGCGACCTACACAGTTCAACCGACGATAGCATGGCGCATTACGCCAAAATTGTCTGTTGGCGCGGGTGTGATGTTCACATGGGGCTCGGTTGACCTCAATAAGGCTTTGGTTTCGAGTACGAGCATGGATGCAATGCTCGCATATAAAGGCGTAAACTATAGCTTTGGCGACATAGCTCCGGCATCTGTCAATCTCAAGGGCACAACCAAGATGGCGTTTGGCGTGAATGTTGGTGCGATGTACGATATAACAAAGCAAGTGACTGTCGGCGCGTCTTTCCGCTCAAAGATGGGCATGAAAGTTGAGTCAGGCGATGCTCACGTGAAATATGCCAATGAGATTGCGCAACAATCGTTGCAATCGACACTTGATCTTATCAATGACGCGAACTTCTCGGCAGAGATGCCTTGTCCTTATGTGCTTAATCTCGGTATCAGCTATAAGCCAATTGAGAAGTTGACACTTGCATTTGATGCTCAACTCACAGGATGGAACGCTTATAAGACACTTGATATTAATTTTGAAGGTGAAAAGCTGTCGGCTTTCAACCAAAGCCTCACCAAGAATTATAAGAACTCGTGGACATATCACCTCGGTGGGCAATATGCTGTAACAAAGCGCACGGATGTTCGTCTGGGTCTTATGCTCGATACATCACCATGTAACAGCGAATACTACAATCCGGAGACACCTGGCATGACGAAGTTAGAGCCGTCAGTAGGTTTCTCATTCCGTCCGCTTGAAGGTTTCTCGATTGATATGTCATTTCTGTATGTTGCCGGTCTTGGCGTAGATGGTGCAGTTGGTCAGTATGATGACTTTATTAAGAAGAGTATGGGCATGGAATCTATAAGTACGTTTACAGCGGACTACAAGGTACACGCTTTTATTCCTTCAATAGGTCTTAGCTATTCGTTCTAAGCGGAAGCGCGACACGAAAATTCATTCAGATTTTATATAACGAACACTGCCGGCTCGGTGTCCTTCAATAGCGACGCCGAGCCGTAAATTTGTGCTGTAAAAGAGGAATTATTTGAGTTTTATGACCTTTGGAGAGCCGAGGGTGGGGGTCACGTTGATTATGTAGAGCTGAGACGGTGCAGTTGAGACTGTGAGAGAAGGTATGCCGTTGAGGTCGGTGTAAGTGCCATAGATGCGTCCGTCAGTTCCATAAATTTTCACGCTTTGCAGGCCGGTAGAGGCTTCGATTGTGATTTCGTTGCCGCTGCGAGTGGCTGTTATATCAGCATTGTCGGCGAGGACTTGTGATACGCCGTTTGGATTCTCAATGACTTCGATTTTGAGTGTTGATAGGTCGGTGTTTGGCGTGTATGTCAACACGTTGTCATAGACCTCGTTGACAGCGCTTTTGTTTGACGTTGTAGTTGAGGTAATGCGCCAAGCATATCCCTCGTCAGTGGTGAGACGCATTTGTCGTCCGGCAAACCACTTGCCATAGTATTTGTCATAGTTGATAGGAATGTCATTGAAAGTTACGTCAGCAGAATTGCGTTCCATATTTAGCGTGAAAATCTTGCCGAGGTTAAAGCGAGATTTTAGCATGGTGAACATATTGCTTTTGCGTTTGCTCCACCATGTGTCGCGGAAATATTTGACGTATCCTTTCCAACCCCAATCGCCACTGTAACGATAAGAAGAAGTGCTTGTTACATCGTTGTAGTAGACTTGTAAGTGACGCAGATATTCCGGCTCGATGTCGGCGATATATTGGTCAATGAGGTCTTGACCTTTCTCCGTGCGCAGGAAGTCACCTAAATAGATAGCCATGCGGTCGATGTACATATCTTTGGCTTCGGATAGGGTAGAGTAGAAGATTTGGAATATCTTGAGTTGGCGTGAAAGGTTTGGATTGGAATATTGGTTGGACGTAATCATATTGTCAATAAATGTGCAAAGGTCGTTGCCGATTTCATTGTCCATCCACTGTAGCCCCATTCGGTCAATGTCTTTAAGGATGAAACGCCACTTGCCGTCCTCTTGGCGCGGTCGCCACAGCATGATGTTGTTGTTTGGGAAGTCGGTGTCCATGCCGAAAGATTTGATGATGAACATATCGAGGAAGTTGTCAACATCAAGACGCTGTTTAAGCCCGTCAAATGTCAGGTTTGAGCTATTATAGTAATCGACAAAGGAGTAAAACTCGTCGAAGCTACCTTCTTTTAAATCCCACCAATTCTCAATCATGTCGATGTCATCATAACCGAGGTTAGCTTCGACATTGTCTTCGTTGCTGCGTTCACGCAAGTCGGTGAGACCCATGTACTTGCCGTTGAGATAATAGATTGCGGGCTCGTAAGCCTGCCAGTCCATGTTGGGACGGAAGCGACCGATAGCAGACTGACCGACTTGGTCGTTGACGCGGCTTGAGTCGAAGCAGTTGCCGCCGTTGCGTAAGATGAAGGACTTGACCTCTGTGATAGCCGGTTTCTCGTGCCACAGCTCGCCGTAGAATCGTTTTGTGCCGAAGCGTTTGTTGGCATATACGGCTAAAGACTTCTGGAGATTTCGGCGCGAGTAACCGCCTTGAACGCGCGTTTCGCCTACTTGGTTGAAGAGAAGTTCGTGCGTTTCGCCTTGATAGTATTCGATGTTAATCGGGCGACGCCAGTCGTGATTCCAATTGGGATTTTGCTTGGAGGCATCATTGTCATCCCATTCGCCCATTAGAATGCCCTCATCATCGCTGTAGAAGTAGCTTGAATTGCCAACGATTGAAAAAACTGATAGCTTGGTTTCCTCCGGATGATAGATGTAAGACTGTGTTGTAGAGCGTATCGGCAGGGCTTTGTCTGACAAGAGTTTGGCTCTGACTATGGTCGTTGAGTTGATGAATTTTGACCAACTATTGCCGTTGACAGCATTTGCGGCAGTCGGCTCGCTACTGTCTGTGGTTATGCACAATTTGGTGTCATCGGGCGCGTCTTCGGGAATGCTAACAATCAGTGTGAAAGAGTCTTTGCCTTTAACAGAGACGAAACCTGAGCGATTGAACACCGGCGCGGGCAGAACTGTAGAGTTGTCACTGATTGTTGTGCCGGTGTTGGACTTGCCGGGCGTTGCTGAGATGAAATACGCCCAGTCGCTACTACCGTCACTCGTGCGGCCGTAAGAGATGTTAGGCGCAGGCTGCTTCTTGTAGCTTATGTTGTCAATGACGTAGCCGTTATTGTTAAAGAGATAAAGAGAAGCCTTGCCGGAGTCGAGGCGGAAGTCTGTGTGCAGTCCGCTACTGTTTTTGTCACAGTAAATCAGCAAGTAAGATTTTGCGGCAATTGTGGCACTGTTTGGCAATGACCAAGCAGTCGATTGAGAGTCAGAGTCGCCGATGCGCCATCCTGATAGCGAAACAGAAGAGTTGCCGTTATTGTATAATTCAATCCACGAGTCCGGGAATTCGTGCTCGGTGAATAGGCAGTCAACGTTAGACTGCATGATTTCATTTATCACGACATCAGCATAAGCAGCGATGACGGATAACATACAAGCTAATATAAGAGGTAATCTTTTGCACATGGTCAGTCAGATAGGTAAGACATTATGCAAAATTACAAATTATATGATTAAATGCAAAAACTAAATAGTTTATCGCAGTAAAATATATCGTTGAAATTCGGAATGAGGTTTAGAATAAATTACTAATTTTGCAGATGAAATTAAACTCTAATCCATATTGAAATGATAAATGCAATTTTTTTCTATCGCATAGGACATTGGTTTTATAACCATCATCTTGGGATATTTGCGTCACTGATAGAGCTTATCATCTTTTTGATATACAACAGTCGCGTTCCTTCATCGGCAAAAATTGGCAAAGGTTCGGCACTTGGATATGGTGGCATTGGCGTTGTTATCCATAAGCAATGTGTTGTTGGTGATAATGTTATGATAGCGCAGCAAGTAACATTGGGCGGTGGAAATAGCAGATACCCCGGAGTACCGACTATCGGCAACAATGTGTACGTTGGCAAAGGTGCGATGGTTATGGGAGGCATAACTATCGGCAACAATGTCACTATAGGTGCAAATGCAGTCGTCAATAAACCCGTGCCGGACAATGCTATTGTCGCCGGTATACCCGCGAAAATTTTGCGCTATAAAGAGTGATAAATAGATGGCTTAATATGTTCAGAATATCAGCTATGCGATAATCCATCGGTCGATGTTGCGAGTGGATGATGAGAAGTTGACTCCAATCTTTATGACATGGCGATCGTCTGCCTCGAAAGGCAGTGTATAGTTCTTATCGTTGATTTGTTGCAATGCTTCTTCTGCCGAGCCATTGAGTTTAAATTCCATAACGTATGTGGTATCAGTAGTTTGCAAGACTAAGTCAATGCGACCTTCTGAGGTGTGATATTCGGCTTTAACATAGAAACCCATAAGTTTAGAGACGATGAAGATCACATTTTGATAGTGATTTTCGAGGTCTTTTACCAATTCATAAGGCGTGTCAGCAAACAGCGATGACAATCGTTTGAGAAAATTATCAACCTTGCCGGCTTTAATTTCCTCGACAAAATTTGCGATGTAAAATCCGGATTGCGATTGGTCAATTGAAGTGTAATTAGGCAGTAGGTATTTATAAAATCCGGCTTCTACCTCTTTGTTAGGGATGCCAAGACGATATAAGTCGTACACAGGATTATAGCCTTTAATGGTTAGGTATCCGCTTTGGTAGATTACAGGGATGGGATTTTTAGACTGAGAATCTACACAATTTAATAAGTCAGCGTCACATTCATACGTCGCCATCTCCTCAATGTTGCAATGATACTTTTTAAGTAGGTAAACGAGATAGGAAGGTGTTCCTGTTTCAAACCAATAATTTTTGATTTTATTGCTTTGTAAGGTGCATAGGATGCTGAAAGGATTGTAGATTCCGACTGAATCTTCACAAAAGTGGTAGCCATCGTATTTAATGCGAAGCTCTTCTCTAACATCGTCGTATGTATGCTTCATTACCGTAGCAAGACGTTGAATGTATGGTGTGAAAACATCGTCAAGTTCTTCGTCGGTGATGCCGCAGATTGAAGCAAAACGGTTGTCCATTGAGATGTCAAACACGTTATTTAGTCCGCTGAAGACGCTGACCTTGCTAAACTTTGTAACGCCCGTCAAGAGCGCAAATTTTATGTAGCCGTCAAGATTTTTCAGCACTCCATAAAACTGTTTTAGCACTTCGCGTTGACGCTCTTGCACTTCCGGATGGTCAATTTCTTCGAGAATAGGCTTGTCGTATTCGTCAACAAGAATAACCACATCTTTCCCTGTGACTTCTTTTGCGCGCTCTATGACATCGCCAAACCTAACGCCAAATCTGTTTTTAGTTTCAGGCAAATCATATACTTTTTCCCATTTGCGTAGCGTAGAATCCAACAAGTTGTCAAGACTTTCAGGGTCTCCTCGTTTTATGAGATTTAAATCAAGATGCAACACGGGGTATTTAATCCAGTCCTTTTCAAGTCGCTCAATTGCGAGTCCTTTGAAAAGCTCTTTTTTGCCATCAAAATAAGCGTGGAGCGTTGATTGGAGCATACTCTTACCGAATCGGCGCGGGCGCGACAAGAAGAAATAGCTACCGCTATGGACTAATTGGTATAATAATGCAGTCTTATCTACATAAAGAAAATCTCCTTTACGCAGTTTTTCAAAGTTTTGGATGCCAATCGGCATATTTTTCAACGCTTCCATATCTGACCTAAATTGTTAATGCAAAGATGATAAAACTTTCTCATAATTCAAAATTTAGCACGTTTAATTTGTGATTTCGTGAGGCGATTATTTCCGCTAATTGCAGAATATTGCTGTTGGGATGCTGTTGTTAGGGAATTAATGTGTAACTTTGTAATACGGTAGCTGATAGAGAAAAATCTGCGCCGACGTGACCGAAGTTTTTGCTTAAAATACAAAATTACACAACATGGGAATTGAACAAGGTATCTTTCGCCGCACTGAGTTGCTTATTGGAGATGACGCTCTACATGATATTTCGGAAGTTAATGTCGTAATATTCGGCGTTGGTGGAGTCGGCAGCTGGTGTGCAGAAAGTCTTGTGCGCAGTGGCGTAAGGCGATTGACTATCGTTGACTCTGACCGCGTGTGCGTCACTAATATCAATCGACAACTGATGGCTACGATTAAGACTGTCGGTCAGGTTAAGGTTGAGGCTCTGAAGTCTCGTCTTGAGGAAATTAATCCCAAAGTTGAGGTGACGGCATTGCAGAAGATTTATTCGGCTGAGACTGCTGATTCGTTTAATCTCGATGACTATGATTATGTGATTGATGCGATTGACAGTCTTGAGAATAAGGCGTTGCTTATCAAGCGTGCGACAGCTGCTAATACAAAGTTTTTCTCGTCAATGGGCGCAGCTCTCAAACTTGATCCGTTGAAGATAAGCGTTGCGGAGTTTTGGAAGGTGCAAGGCTGTCCGCTTGCACGTGCATTGCGCACCAAGTTTAAACGTAGCAAGGAATTTCCCAAGCGCAAGTTTATGTGTGTTTATAGTCCTGAATTGGTCAATAACCGAGGCGAAAATCACACTTGTGGCACAGCAACGTGTATGTGCCCCAAGGCTCAAATCGGACCGGGTGACCCCAACCTTGTCAACCATGAATGGTGCTCGTCAAAGGCGCAAATCAACGGCACAATGGCTCATACGACAGCTATCTTTGGCTTTATGCTTGCCGGTTTGGTAATTCAAGATATTTTGAAGTAATAAAATAAGAGGCTGCGCCGATGTTGACGCAGCCTCTTTTGTAAATTTTTGTGGAGATTATTTTTCTCTCATGAATACGTTTACCGGAGTTCCGGTGAACTCCCAATGCTCGCGTATCTTGTTCTCTAAGTAGCGGCGATAAGGTTCTTTGACCCATTGCGGCAGGTTGCAGAAGAAGATGAATGTCGGCACGTGAGCACCTTTGAGCATGGTGATGTATTTAATTTTCACGAATTTGCCTTTGTTGCTTGGCGGTGGATAAGCGTCGATGTCTTCGCGCAAGAGGGAGTTGAGCTGAGATGTCGGCACGGTGCGTTGACGGTTCTCGTAGACATTGACTGCGGTTTCAAGCACTTTGAAGATGCGCTGTTTTGTCAGTGCTGAAGAGAAGATGATGGGGAAGTCGGTGAAGGGTGCGAAACGCTCGCGGATGGCATTCTCGTAGTGAGTGATTGCCTTTTGCGATTTATCTTCAACGAGGTCCCATTTGTTGATAACGACAACTAATCCTTTTTTATTCTTCTGGATGAGCGAGAAGATGTTTACGTCTTGCGCTTCGATGCCGCGTGTTGCGTCAATCATAAGTATGCAGACGTCGCTTGCTTCGATAGCACGGATAGAACGGATTACCGAGTAATATTCGATGTCTTCGTTGACTTTGTTCTTCTTGCGGATACCGGCAGTGTCCACGAGATAGAAGTCGAAACCGAATTTGTTGTATCGTGTATAGATAGAGTCGCGAGTAGTGCCGGCGATGTCTGTCACGATGTGTCGGTCTTCGCCGATAAAAGCGTTGATGAGCGAAGATTTTCCGGCGTTAGGACGACCTACGATAGCAAAGCGGGGTATAGCATCGAGTTGAGCCTCCTCGTCTTCGTCAGGCTCGGGGAGTTTCTTGACAACGTCATCTAACAAGTCGCCTGTGCCATAGCCGCTTACAGCAGATACGGGATATGGGTCGCCCAATCCTAAGCCATAAAATTCGGCTACATTGTAGAGCCAGTCGTTAGAGTCTACTTTGTTGGCAACAAGTAATACGGGTTTGCGAGACTTGCGCAGGATTTCGGCTACGTGGTCATCAAGATTTGTGACGCCGTTCATGGCATCAACGACAAATAGTATTTCGTCAGCTTGTTCAATAGCGAGGTTAACTTGCTTATTGATTTCGCTTTCAAAGATGTCATCTGAGTTAACAACCCAACCGCCGGTATCGACGATTGAAAATTCTTTACCGCTCCAATCCACCTTGCCATACTGACGGTCGCGAGTAGTACCGGCGGTGGGGTCTACGATGGCTGTACGTGTTTGAGTGAGGCGGTTGAAGAGTGTCGATTTGCCGACATTTGGTCGGCCTACGATTGCTACAAGTTGTCCCATTATGATTTGTTAATTTGGTTATTTCAGTGCAAAGATACTACAAAAAAGTGAGATATAGAAATATCACGATGCGTTTGGCTTATCAATCAGTGATATATGTGTGAATTAAGATGTGTTAACACTTTGAGGAAAGGGCACAAAAAAATTCCCGTTAGGGAATTGCGATTAACCGGTAGCGCTTATTTGCGTTTGATGATAATCATACCGGTCGGTGTCCATGCTGTTGTCTCAGCAGCCTTGGTTACATACCATTTCAAAGCGTTCTTAATTAGTGACATAATAAAAACAATTTAAATGAAACATTTTATAATTGTGTGTAAATTGTGTAGTTGCAAACCTATATAAAATACACTTCTAAAATCATTAAGAACTTGTTATTTCTCTAAATAACAGTGTTTTTTTCTTTTTCACGATGCAAAGTTACGACTTTTGAGTGGACTGACCAAATTTTAAGTGTTAAAAGTGTGTTTTACAACATATTATTTATACAAAACGGCAATATACCCCCCTCTGAGTGGGGTCAAATAAATGAAATAATCATTCCCCACAAATTAAAAAAATCGTTTTAGTCGATACCCCACAAATTTTTTTTATCATTTTGACCGATAGCCCACAAATTTAAAAAGCCGTTTTAGCCGATGACCCACAAATTTAGGTTGGTTTCTCAAAAAAAAGTCGCCGTATCTGACTGAGTAATCAAATACGGCGACTATATTATTTTTGTCTACTTTGTTAGCAGTACATTGCCTCAATCTCATTAGCGTATAGCATATTGATGATGCTTCGGCGGAGTTTGAGGGTATTGGTCAACTCACCGCCTTCGATAGTAAATTCGCGAGGCAGGAGGGTGAAGCGTTTGATTTTTTCAAATCCGGCAAAACCTTGTTGCAGACGTTCGATTCGTTCTTCGATGAATTTGCGTATCTCGCTGTTCTCGATAAGGTCTTGCGAGTCTTTGAATTTGATGTGGTTGCGGCGCGCATATTCTTTGAGAGCTTCAAAGGCGGGGATGATTATGGCGGTGACATACTTGCGTTGGTCGCCGATGACAGCCACTTGCTCGATATATTTGTCTTCGCCGAGGCAGCTTTCAATTGCTTGTGGAGCGATATACTTGCCGTTGCTGGTCTTGAAGAGGTCTTTAAGACGCTCTGTGAGGATGAGGTTGCCGTCTTTGTCTATGCGACCGGCATCGCCGGTGCGGAACCATCCATCATCGGTGAAAGCGGCGGCTGTTGCGTCGGGTTTGTTGTAGTAGCCGCGCATCACGGTTGGACCTTTGACGAGTATCTCGTTTTCGGAGCCAATCTTAACTTTGACGTGTGGCATTAGAGTTCCGACTGTGCCGATTTGGAAGCCGACTTCAGGGAAGCATGACACTGAGGCTGTTGTCTCTGAGAGGCCGTAGCCAATGACGATGTTAATGCCGCAGGTGTGGAAGAATTCGACAATCTTTGGCGACAGCGGAGCTCCGGCAGTCGGGAAGATATTGCCGTTCTCTATGCCGATAACTTTGCGCAGGAAGCTGAAGACTTTTTTGTCGAAGAATTTATATTGCATTTCGAGCCAATACGGCGCTTTACGGCCGAGTCGAGCGTAGTCAATGTTGCGGCGATGACCGACCTTGATTGCGCGCATCATCATCCATTTTTTGAAGCCTTTAGCGTTAGAGAGCTTTTCTTGGATGGCGGCGTAAATTTTCTCCCAGAAGCGTGGCACGCTGCACATGCATGTCGGGCGTGTCTCTTGGAGTGCGGCTTGGATTTCTTTGGGGTTGGGGTTGATAGAGACTTTCATGCCCATGAATAGGCAGAAGTATGTCCATGCTTTCTCAAAGATATGGCTCATTGGGAGGAATGACAGAGATGTGTCGTCCTCGCTGAGCATAGTCAGACGCTCGCGGTGGAGGTCGAGAGCGGCGTTAAAGTTGCTGTGTGTCAGTATAGCGCCTTTAGGCTCGCCTGTAGTTCCTGAAGTGTAGATGAGAGTGGCGATGTCGTCGGCAGTGGCTTCGGAGGAGCGCAGGTCAACGGCGTCGTGGCACATCTTGGTGGCAGTAGCTCCGAGCTCGAGTAGGTTTGCAAAAGACATCGTCATCTTGTCGTCATGGTCAATGACGATTTTGTCGTCAAAGGCTATGATGCGTTCAAGGTTTGGACAATTGGCGCAAATAGAGCGTACCGTGGCATATTGTGCTTGGTCGCCAACGGCTATCATGCGAGCGTCAGAGTCGTTTATGATGTACTGTACTTGTTCGGGGCTGGCTGTGGCGTATATAGACACAGGCACTGCTCGGTTGCGATAGCAAGCGAAGTCAGTGATAAGTATTTCGGGTCTGTTGGCTGAGAATATAGCCAACATATCTTGAGGGGCAAGGTCGAGAGTCTCAAAAGCGTAAGCCAAAAGATTGACGTCTCGATTGAATTCGTCCCATGTTGTTGCCTGCCATTTACCGTCTGAGCTAACTCTGCAACGGAATGCCTCACGGTTGCCGTAACGGGTTGCTTGGCGTGCAATTAATTCAGTTAGTGTATTAGGCATAGTTTTAAAATCTATGGAAATTGCTACAAAGTTATAACCAATTTCGCGATAAAATGATGTTTTATTGTGATTAAATGTGTCGTGCTTAATAATCATTACCAACCTGCACACTGATTGTTAATGAAATTAACGTAATTAGCACCGATAGAAGTACTGAAAAAAATAAAACGAGATGACCTCCCATTGGATTAGAAGTCATCTCGTTTTGTTCTGTATGTGATAAAGAGAAATTATTCTCTGTTGTTGTTGCGCGGGCCACGGTCGCGGTTGTCACGGCGTGGACCACGGTCACCGCCACGGCGATCATCGCGGCGTTCGCCACGGTCATCACGGCGTTGGGGACGCTCGCGGCGTTGGGGTTCTTGATAGCCTTCGGGCTTGGGAAGGAGTGCGCGAACAGACAAGCGATATTTGCCTGTTTTCTTGTCAATCTCGATGAGCTTAACGTCGAGCTCGTCACCTTCTTTGAGGCCTGAAGCGGCCATATCGGGAAGACGATCCCAAGAGATTTCGCTGATGTGTAACAAGCCGTCAC
>CAYYAA010000051.1:0-14211 GCA_964469875.1 uncultured Bacteroides sp. | reverse complement strand
AATCTCCTATAATGATAGTAATGAAATTCGGCGGCACATCTGTCGCCAACTATGAAGCTATTACACGCACAATTTCAATCGTTGAAAGTAAACTCTCTGAAACTCCGATAGTTGTCGTGTCGGCACTGTCCAAGGTTACAGACTTATTATATAAAATTGCAGATACAGCAGCCACGGGAAACAAGCCGCAGGTTGATGAGCTCATCGCTGAGCTACGTCAGCGTCACCTCGGTGTGGCAAGTGAGCTTTTGGCTAATGACGAGGCTAACAAGACACAAGCATTGCAAGCTATCAATCAGTTAATTGACGACCTTGCATCCTTTGTTTCGGCTGTATGTGCATTGGGTGAACTCACCGACCGCAGCAAGGCACGCATAATTTCGACAGGCGAATATCTGTCTTCGACAATTATCTGTTATACAATGAATTCTCGTGGCATCAAAACGGGATTTATCAACGCTCGCGAATTGATGATTACCACAGATGACCACCTCAAAGGCGAGCCTATCAATGATGAAATAATAAGCCGTGCGCCCATCGTAATATCAAAGGCGTACAAAGGCAATCAAGCCGTTATCACACAAGGCTTTGTGTCGGCAACGAGGTCAGGCGAGCCTGCCGTGCTCGGTCGTGGCGGCTCAGACTACTCGGCTTCACTCATCGGCATGGCGGTTGACGCGAAACGCATAGAGATTTGGACCGATGTTGACGGTGTGCGCACCTGTGACCCGCGTAAGGTTAAGAATACGCAAAGCATCGAACAAATCTCCTTTGAAGAGGCGGCAGAGATGGCACATTTCGGCGCAAAAGTCCTCCACCCCTTGACTATGGAGCCGGCTATCGGCAAGAACATTCCTATCTATGTTCTTAACTCTATGAACCCAAGCGGCAAAGGCACGGTTATTTTGCGCAATGAATATATCCAACCGGGCGCAAAGGCATTGTCATTCAAGCAGAACGTGCGTTTGGTCAACATCTTCTCTACTCGCATGATTAACGCGTCAGGCTTCTTGAGTAAGACCTTTGAAATCTTTGGACGTCATAATGTGTCAATTGATTTTATCAGCACATCAGAGGCAAATATCACATTGACAATGGATGCCTCACAAAATATTGACATTGCCATCAAAGAGTTGTCAGAATTTGCACAAGTACAAGTCGAGGATGACAAGGCACAAATCTCGGTCATCGGCAAGAACATCGCCAACATCGAAGGCATGCTCTTTGATATCGTAGACTCGCTGAAGGGCTATCGCATCTATATGATTTCGCAAGGTGCAACAGATGTCAACATCAGCTTTGTCGTTGACCGCAGCAGCCTTGACGAGATTGTCAACGTGGCTCACCAACATTTATTTGAGAACTAAAAGTAGTAAACCTATGAAAGTAGTAATAAGCGGCTATGGCAAAATGGGTCACATGGTGGAGACCGTTTTGCAGCGTCAATCAATCGAGTGTGCCGCTAAAAGTGACTCCATTCAGAGCATCGACAAGTCAGTTGCCGCTGAGAGCGTCTGCATTGACTTCACAACGCCCGATGCTTTTCGCGCAAATTATCGTTTTTTAGCTGAACACTTTAAGGCGGTGGTTGTTGGCACTACAGGCTGGGGCGATATTAAGGACGAGGTGATTGCATATTTTGACAAGTGCAACACACCGATGGTCTATGCCTCAAACTTCTCTATCGGCGTTAATATCTTTTTCGCCGTTACTGACTATATCACCAAGCTGATGAGCAAGACCGGCGGCTATAGTCCGTATGCCACCGAGATGCACCACTGTCACAAACTTGATGCACCAAGTGGCACTGCAAAGTCACTCGCCGACATCATAGACAAGAACCTCGGCACTCACACTCAGATTGCATCAGTGCGCTGTGGCGAGATTTCAGGCATACACACCGTTGGCTTTGAAGGACTGAACGACCGCATCACACTGACACACGAGGCTTTCTCGCGTGAAGGCTTTGCCACAGGTGCTGTCGAGGCAGCTAAACTCGCAGAGAATATTACAGGAGTTCACGAATTTAAAGAATTGTTTTATGGCAACATCTAACTTAATGGAACGACTGACAGGCTGCGGCACAGCATTGGTCACGCCTTTCCGCAATGGTAGGGTTGACTATCAGGCTTATTCGCGTCTTGTCAAGAGACAAGTCGATGCAGGTATTAATTTCCTCGTTCCGCTCGGCACATCAGCCGAAGCTCCCTGCTTGAACCTGAAAGAAGGTTTGAATTTGCTCCAATTGACAGTCGAAATAGCAGACGGCTTGCCTTTGGTTGTCGGCGCAGGTAATAACTCGCTGACGCAGACCTTAGAGAATATCCGCAAGTTTGACGGTCACGGCGCTGATGCGTTCTTGATTGTCGTGCCATTCTACAATAAGCCGACACAAGAAGGTTTGCTAAAATACTTTACAGCAGTTGCTGACGCATCTTCAAAACCTATCGTTTTATACAATATACCCGGTCGCACCGGGACAAATATGTTGGCAGAGACGACACTACGCCTTGCCGAGCACGACAATATCATAGCCATTAAGGAGGCATCAGGCAACTATGAGCAGATTTGCGAAATCGTTCGCAATGCTCCGAAAGGCTTTAAGGTCTTCAGCGGCAACGATGATGAGACATTAAAAGTCGCAAAAATCGGCGCTGACGGCATTATCAGTGTTGCGTCAAACATTGCGCCCACGGCAATGGCTAAGCTGATTTCGCTTATCAAGCAAGGCGACATGGATAGCGCTGAGAGCTTGAATGAGCAGTTGGCACCTTTGTTTAAGAACTGCTTCCTTGAGAGCAATCCCATTCCGGTGAAAGCCGGACTTGCATCTCTCGGCATCATTTCCAACGAGTTGAGGCTACCTCTTACTCCTGCTTCACAACCCGTATATGATATAATGGCAGAGACTGTTAAAAGTCTCGTTGACATACACTTAATATAAGATAGAGACGTAATGAACGAAGAACTCGATAGATTCAAACAGGTCATGCACGACCTCGAAACAGGCAAGATTAGAGTTGCCGAAAAAGTGAATGGTGAATGGAAAGTTAACTCATGGATTAAAGAAGTTATCCTTTCAGGATTTCGTCTCGGCAAGTTGATCGATATGACCGAAGGGCAATTCTCATTCTTTGACAAAGACACCGTTCCGACTCGCCGTTTCACAGCAGAAAATGGTGTAAGAATAGTGCCGGGCGGTTCTGCGATACGCACGGGAGCATATCTCGCGCCTTCAGTCATCGTCATGCCTCCGTCTTATGTCAATATCGGCGCTTATGTAGATGCGGATACGATGATAGACTCGCACGCGCTCGTTGGCTCTTGCGCCCAAGTCGGTCGTCATGTTCACCTCTCGGCAGCGTCTCAATTAGGCGGTGTGCTTGAGCCTGTCGGCGCACTCCCCGTTATTATTGAGGACAATGTCTTCATCGGCGGCAACTGCGGCATCTATGAGGGAACTATCGTCAAGGAGCACGCTGTGATTGCCACAGGTGTTATTATCAATGCTTCAACAGCGATTTTCGATGCTACAAACGGCAAATACATCAGACCAAACGAGCAAGGACAAATCGTAGTTCCTGCCGGGGCGGTCGTCGTTGCCGGCAGTCGTCCCATCACCAAAGGCGCGGGCGCTGAGCAAGGCATACATCTCTACACGCCTGTAATTGTGAAATATCGCGATGAGAAAACATCAGCGTCTGTCGTACTTGAAGACCTGCTGCGATGAACAATAGATTTTCAGATGACGTAGCGTCATTTTTTCGCTCGCCGGTGAGGGATATTTTCAAACGAGTAGACCTCAATTCGATTTACTCTTTTGCCGGAGGTTATCCCTCGGCAGACACTTTCCCTATGGAGAAATTTCGCACTATAATGTCTGACGTTATAGACAAATATGGAGCGAAAGCCTTTCAATATGGAGCGACACAAGGCGTTACGGAGCTGCGTGAGGCTCTGTCTCAACGCTATGGCATAGCCATCGAACGAATACAGATTACATCATCGTCTCAACAGGGCATTGACGTTTGTACACGCATTATGGTCAACCCCGGCGATGTCATAATTACATCTCAACCGTCTTATCTCGGAGCGTTGCAGTCATTCCGCTCTTATCGCGCAGAGATTGTCGGTGTTGCTTATGATGAAGATGTCGAGAGCTTTAAGGCTGCCTATCAGAAGGCAATAACTGACGCACTAAGCACGGAGAAACGCATTGGCTTTATCTATACCATACCTGATTTTCAGAATCCTTCAGGTGAGACCTTGCCGCTCGGTCATCGTCAAGCGCTCGCTGAGCTTGCCGAGAAATATGACCTTGTCATAATCGAGGATGCGCCTTATCGCGAACTCAGATATGAGGGCGAACAGATAGCAACCGTCTACTCACTTGCGCCTGAACGAGTGCTGCATCTTGGCTCTTTCTCAAAGATTATGGCACCGGGATTTCGCCTTGGCTGGATATTTGGCAATCCCGAAATACTCGATAAGATATATGTCTGCAAGCAGTCGTTAGACCTATGTCCTCCCGTCTTTGACCAATATGTGGCGGCAGAGTTTCTCACAACGGGCAAGCTCGATGCCAACCTTCAAAACAGCATCAAGCTCTATCGTCATAAGCGCGATGTCATGTTCGAACTGTTGGCGGCTTATATGCCTGCCGGCGTTAAGTGGACTCATCCCGACGGCGGTTTATTTCTATTCTTGACTTTGCCGGATGGATTTGATACCGTCAAGTTTTATGACGTTTCACTTGACCGTGGCGTTGCCTATGTCGCAGGACAATTCTTCCACACCGACCAGCAAAGTGGCAAGAACACGATGCGACTCAACTTCTCTTTCCTCAGTGAATGTAAGATGAGGCTTGGCATTCCGCTGCTCGCCAAACTTATCAAAGAGCAATTGTCATAACACATAAAAGCCGCGTTAGCATCATCGAGTCTAACGCGGCTTTTATTATGCGGTAAGGTCTCCGGAGATTATCCGCCGAAGTTATCGTAGTGGATATTAGCGGGGTCAACACCGAGGCTGTCGAGCATCTGGTTGACAGCATTGCTCATCGGGCCGGGACCACACATGTAGTATTCGATATCTTCAGGCGACTCGTGGTCTTTGAGATATGTGTTGAATATTACTTGATGCACAAAACCGGGCGTGTACTTAACGCCGGCTGCGTCGGCTGCGGGGTCTGGACGGTCAAGCGCAAGGTGGAACGAGAAGTTGGGGAACTCGCGCTCGAGTTGCAAGAAGTCTTCGAGATAGAACACTTCGTTGAGCGCACGTGCGCCGTAGAAGTAGCTCATCTTGCGGTCTGTGGTCTTGAGCGTCTTTGTCATGTGCATAATCTGAGCGCGCAACGGTGCCATACCTGCGCCGCCACCAATCCACATCATCTCGTTCTTGGTGTCGAAGATGGGGTGGAAGTCACCATAGGGACCGCTCATAATCACTTTGTCACCGGGTTTGAGGGTGAAGATATAGCTTGAAGCAATACCGGGCATTACGTCTTGGAAACCGACTTGAGGCTTCGGCTTGAACGGCGGCGTTGCGATGCGGACAGTGAGCATTATGCGGTCACCTTCTGCGGGATAGTTCGCCATAGAGTAAGCGCGGATTGTCGGCTCGTCATTCTGGCATTTGAGGGTAAAGAGACCGAATTTCTCCCATGCGGGCAGGTATTCCTCGCCGATGAGTGACTTGTCGATGTCTTTGTCATAGTCCATCTTGAAGGTCGGAATCTTGATTTGTGCGTAAGAGCCGGGGACAAAGTTCATGTGTTCGCCCTTAGGCAGCGCAACGATAAATTCCTTGATGAATGTAGCGACATTTCGGTTTGAAATAACTTCACATTCCCACTCTTTGATGTCAAGGACAGAAGCCGGCACTTTGATAGCCATGTCTTCTTTGACCTTAACTTGGCAGCCGAGACGCCAACCTGCTTGCACTTCTTTGCGAGAGAAGTGAACGGTCTCTGTCGGGAGAATTTGACCGCCACCTTCAGTGACTTGGATGCGGCATTGACCGCAACTGCCTTTACCACCACAAGCCGAGGGTAGGAAGACGTTGTTGTCAGCCATTGTCGAGAGTAGAGACTTGCCTGAGAGTGCCTCAACCTTCTTATCATCATTGATAGTAATGGTAACGGCACCGGTGTGTACGAGATATTTCTTAGCCACCAAAAGAATGGCAACCAATATCAGAGTAACAGCTAAGAACAGACCGACACCGGTTAACAATGTCAGTTGTGTTAGATTTTGAGCTAATAATATGATCGCGGGATACATAGTCGGTTAGATTTTGATGCCTAAGAAGCTCATAAAGGCGATGCCCATGAGAGCGGTGAGGATAAAAGTGATGCCAACGCCGCGCAGTGGCTTAGGCACGTTGCTGTAGTGAGAGATGCGTTCACGCAGGGCTGCAATGGCAGTGATAGCCAAGAGCCAACCGAGGCCCCAACCGGCGCCGGCACATATCGCAGTGCCTACGCTCGTGAAGTCGCGTTGCTGCATGAACAGAGAGCCACCGAGGATGGCACAGTTAACGGCGATAAGCGGCAGGAAGATGCCTAATGAAGCGTAAAGCGATGGGCTGTATTTCTCAACGACCATCTCGACCAATTGTGTCATTGATGCGATAACGGCGATGAAGATAATCAGTGAGAGGAAGCTCAAATCGACATCAGCAAATTCAGCGCCGAGCCATTTTAATGCGCCGGCACGCAGCACGTATGTCTCTAAGAGGTAGTTAATCGGCAAGGTGATGACGAGCATAAAAGTCACGGCGATGCCTAAGCCAAATGCTGTCTTGACATTTTTGCTCACTGCGAGGAATGAGCACATGCCAAGGAAGTAGGCAAATATCATGTTGTCGATAAAAATCGAGCGTATGAACAGATTAAAATTTTCCATTGGTTTCAGTTAAATCGGTTCGTGAATTTATGACTCTTGAAGGTCTTTGTTGTGGCTGCGATGTACCCAGATGATACAAGCGACAACGATGAGAGCCATAGGCGGTAAAATCATCAAGCCATTGTTGACATATCCGGCGCGGTAAAAGGCATCGGGGATGACTTGCACGCCAAAGAGTGTGCCACTGCCGAGGAGCTCACGGAAGAAGCCTACGATTACCAAGATAATGGCATATCCTACGCCGTTGCCGATGCCGTCAAGGAAAGCGGGCCACGGACGGTTTGCCATTGCGAATGCTTCGAGACGTCCCATGAGGATGCAGTTGGTGATGATAAGACCTATGAACACAGAGAGTTGCTTGCTGACATCATAAGCAAATGCCGTGAGCAACTGGCTGACGATAACGACGAGTCCGGCAACGACAACGAGTTGAACGATGATGCGGATGTTTGTTGGTATCGTGTTGCGTATCAGTGAGATGATGACGTTGCTGAATGCGAGGACAGCAATTACCGAAAGCCCCATGACGATAGCCGGCTCTAATTTAGCTGTTACGGCGAGCACGGAGCAGATACCGAGAATCTGAACGATTACGGGATTGTTTGCGCTGAACGGGTTCAGGAAAACACTTTTGTTAGAAATTTTTTCTGCCATGGTTATTGCTTATTACGGATTGTTTGTAAGAAGGCTTCATAGGGTGTCAAGCAGTCGTGAAGCATTGCGCTGACACCTTTGCTGGTGATAGTGCCACCCGAAACGCCGTCAACATAGTCTTCATCGCCTGCGGGATGTTGACCAGCCTTAACGACAGACACCGGAAGGAATTGATCGTCTTTAAACATCTCTTTGCCGTCAAATTGACCGCTGAACGCCGGCTTCTCAATTTCGGCACCAAGACCGGGAGTCTCGCCTTGGTGAGCGAAATATGCGCCGTAGATTGTCGAGCCATCATCGTTGAGTGAAACATATCCCCAAATCGGGCCCCAGAGACCTGCGCCATAGAGCGGGAGGATGTATTTTGTTGAGCCGTCTTTGAGTGTGCAGACATAGACGGGAAGCTCGCGACTTGCGGCATCGGTTTTGCTTGAAACTGCGACATTAACATCGAAGGCTTTACCGTCAAGTTTTTCGCCTGATGAGTTGACGATAAACTGGTCGGTTATGTAGGTGTTAAAATCAGATATTATTTCAGATTGGTCGGGAGTGACTTTGACAGACGCGAGAATTTGTCTCATCTTGTCGGCATCGGCATTTGCTTGCTGACGGTCTTTAAGCGACATCGCGGTGAACGCAAGAGCTGCACCGACAACGGTCACCAATACGATGATGTAAATAATGGTGTAAGTATTGCTTTGCTTGTTCATGACTTTGCGGTTTTAGCGGTTAGACGACGTTGGCGACGGCGTTTGTTTGCATCAACAACACACCAGTCAATAAGCGGAGCGAAGCAGTTCATCAACAGCACGGCGAGCATAGCGCCTTCGGGATAGCCGTTGTTGTAGGTTCGGATAAGGATAGCAATAATGCCGACGAGTGCGCCATAGATATACTTGCCTGTGTTGGTGCGGGCAGAGGTAACGGGGTCTGTTGCCATAAAGACGGCAGCGAAAGCAAAACCGCCAAAGAGTATCTGGTCAAGCGGAGACAGATAAGACGCGGGATAAGTCGGAGTGGCAAAAGCATTTGCAATCCAACCCATAGCGAGACCGCCGACAAAGACAGAGAGCATGACGCGCCATGACGCGATGCCGGTGAGCAAAAGTATAGCAGCGCCGATGAAGATGCACAGTGCTGATGTTTCGCCAAATGAGCCGGGGATTAATCCGATAAAAGCGTCCCAAGTGCTGAGCAGCGAGCCGTCAATGCCTGTCAAGTGGAGTTGACCGCCTGTCTGAGTTGCAATTTGACCGAGTGGTGTTGCACAGCTGAATGTGTCGGGGACTTCGGGACCTACGCCAAAGATAGAGTCTGTAGCGACAAACACTTTGTCGCCTGACATCTTTGCGGGGTAAGCGAAGAATAGGAATGCGCGAGTCACCAAAGCCACGTTCAAAACATTGTAGCCGGTGCCGCCGAACACCTCTTTAACAAAGATAACAGAGAAAGCTGTAGCGACGATAAGCATCCAAATCGGAGTCTCGATAGGACAAATCATCGGGATAAGGATACCTGTCACGAGGAAGCCCTCTTGAATTTCTTCGCCACGTTTTTGAGCGACAAAGAACTCAATGCCCAAGCCAACAATATAAGTGACAATGATGCGCGGCAGAATAGCGAGGAAGCCATAAAGGAGCAGTTGCCAGAAGGGGAAGCTGTCAGCTCCGGCAGCAAGCCAGTGTTGATAACCGGTGTTGTACATTCCGAAGATTAGACACGGAATGAGAGCCAAAACGACAATAATCATCGTGCGTTTAGAGTCGATGCTGTCGTGTATGTGTACAGCGCCGGAGCGCGGAGAAGCCGAGCGCGGAGTGTACATGAATGTGTCAAAGCCGTCAAAAACCGAGCGGAAGGCGTGCAACTTGCCGCCTTCTTCAAAGTTCGGTCTTATTCGGTCGAGAAAATTTCTTATTGGTTTCACGGTTGTAAAGATTACTGTGATAATTTAGTTATTCCAACTCTTTGCGCAGATAGTCAAGACCGTCGCGCACAATCTGTTGCAGCGGCATCTTAGAAGTATCGACATATTCGGCAAGAGCAAAATCTTCGGGAGCGACCTCATAGATGCCGAGTTGCTCCATCTCGTCAATGTCACGGCTGATGATAGCTTTGAGCAGGTATTCAGCCATGATGTCCATTGGGATAACCTTGTCATACTCACCGCTCATAATCATCGCGCGGCGACCGCCGAGGATGCGAGCGTCAGGCGAGAAGAGTTTGTGAAGGAAGTGACCGGGGAAAGACTTGCTGACGCTCATTTTCTTTGGAGAGAGAGAAGCCCAGCCCATGAATTCGTCAACATCATCGCCTTCAGCAATCACTGAGAGTTGACGGTAGGGAGCGCGGAGATATTCGTCGGCATTGACAGCTACTCCGGTCAAGACGTTGCCGCTGATGATGCGTTGATGGCGATTATCGTCGGCGAGATTTCCCTCAATGATTGGTCTAATGATTGCGCCCGAAATGGTCTTTATTACTTGACGGTTCTTGACTTCGGGTCCACAGAGACCGACCAAGACAGAAGTGTCGAGTTTGCCTGTTGCGAGAAGTTTGCCGAACTTGTAGAGAGTAACGATGTCCAAAGTCCAAACCGTTTCGCCTTTATTTATCGGAGCAATAGCGGCAATCTGAACGCCGACGTTACCTGCAGGGTGACGACCGTTTACCGTCACATTGACAGCGCCGTCAATGTCCGGCACTTTGCTGTCATCGTTGCGCGAGATATAAACATCGCCAGAAGTGACTTGTTTGAGAGCCTTGACAGCGCGAGTGAGCGCGTCTTTTGCGTCCTCGCCGAGTTGCAAGTCAAGGGGCAACGCAAGCGGAGCGGTGTCAAAAGCGGTGACAAAGATGTCACGCGGCACTGTGTCGAGCTTGGGCACTGTGTCATAAGGGCGGCGGCGCATCATAGCGAGCAAACCGCTGTTGCCTAATAGGTTGATAACGTCTTGGCGAGACTTCAGAGAGTCCGTGTTAAATTGCACGGCATCGTTCTGACCATTGCTTTCAATAACAACGCGCATAATTTTGCGGCGTTCACCACGCACGATTTCTTTAACGGTACCTGCCAAAGGGGAGACGAGCAGCATTTCAGGCTGCAACTTGTCATGCATCAAAGGCGAGCCGACTTTGACGACATCACCTTCTTTGACATCGAGTTTTGGGACAAAACCGTTAAAATCATCGGGAACGATAGCGCACTGAGTTGCCTTAAACTCTTTGGCGGCAAAATCTGTTATTTCGCCGGAAATGCTAAGGTTAAGGCCTTTTTTAAGCGTTATATTCATGCAGATTATTAGGATTTGATTTTGTTTTTATTTGGTATGTAGTCTGTAAAAGGAACAGTCTTATTCGTTAGCGACAAAGTTAATCATTTAATTTGAATTATACTAAAGTTTTTTAATGTTTGACAGCATAATCTAATGCGCAGTGTGGCGTAAAAATAGAACAGACGAGACTGATTAGAAACTCAGCCTCGTCTGTTTAGACTTTATATGTTACAGCGTTATTCGATAGGGCCTAATTGCAGGATAGCTCCTGTTGTGGGGTCGAAGGTCGCTTTTGACGGTTGTTTTTTATCAACAAAGACAGTTGGGTCGATGCCGAATGTTACGCCGAGTTGAGCGAGTGACACTTCTTTGGCAATGACTTCCTTGCCGTTATAGCTGATGCTGATTAGAGCCGTGCCGGGGATATTGTAAGCTACACCGCCTTTAGGGAAACGCTTAGCCTCGCCTTTGTCGTTGACGGGCAGCTTTGCGGTGTCAAGAATGTACATTGACAGGGTGATGGGGCTGCCGCTAAGGTCGCTATTGTCTACGACACCTTTAAGGGGCGAAAGGCGTGCGATTGTCTTGTTGTAAACCTCTGCACTATCAGGCTCAAAGGTCACCGTTGAGACTGTGGTGTAGGTTTTGGTTGTACCTGAGAACATAGCAGTCAAAGCAGCCTCTTGAGCGGCGATATTGTCGAGGACGAGCTTCATGGCTTGACCGTCGGCGGGATTGTTCTCGGCTTGACCGGAGAGCAAGTCAGAACGAGTCTCGCGAAGCTCAAGGATGCGCTCAGCGGCTAACTCAGCGCGTTTTGTCACTGATGAGCTGCGTATCATGTCTTGAGTTACGGCTTGTCGAGCGGCTTCAGTCTCGAGGGGTGTCGGCTCGGCGGCAACGGCTTCGGGCAGCTTAGCGGCGGCTTTTGTCGGTATGCTCTCGGTGTTAATTGCGAGTGGACAGCCGACCTCGTTGAGGATAACATAGGGCGTTGCGCCTACTTTATACTGCACATTCCAGCGGCTGTCGGGATTAGCGACGCCGCGGGGAGTCAGTGTTACGCTTTTGATTTTTACGCTCTCTGAAGGCTCTGTTATAGCATCGTTGATGTTAAGCAGACGACGGGCGTAGTTGTTGAACTCACCGGGTTGACACTCTGTGTGCTCCGCTTCGATAGTGATGTCAACCACCGTCAGCGGCAGGGTGTAGATGAGGCCATATTCAGTAGCTTTAGAAGCCGTGAGTTTTTGAGTTGTTTGTGCGGCAACGCTCTGCGAAGAGAGAAGTGCTGCAATAGCTGCGCAGTAAATGAATGATTTCATGAGCTTGTTTTAGTCTGATTATTTCATAATACGCTTGATAGCTTGACCAACAGCATCGGCAACGTCGTCAGCGATAACGCCATAAGTGCCTTGTTGTTTTTCAGCAATAGAACCGGCAACGCCGTGAATATAAACGCCTGCGATAGCGGCATTTTCAGCGGGCATACCTTGCGCCATAAGTCCGGTAATAATACCTGTCAGGATGTCGCCTGTTCCGGCAGTCGCCAAAGCGGGAGTTCCTGTCGGATTGAAGCAAACTTTGCCGTCATGACGAACTATTGCGGTGTAACGTCCTTTAAGTATGATGATTACTTTGTAGTATTCAGCCATTTCGATAGCCTTGCGCAAGCGAGCTTCAGATGTAGGCTGAACGCCAAACAGTCTGTCAAACTCACCGGCGTGTGGCGTCAAAATAGAGCCGACGGGGATGTGGTTGAGCATTGTCGGACGCAGGGCGATGCAGTTGAGAGCATCGGCATCGAGGATAATCGGTCTGCCATTTGCATCTGCCACCTTCAAGAAGTTTTCGAGAGCTTTGATAGTCACGTCAGCCGTACCGATGCCGGGGCCGACAGCGACGGCGTTGAAGCTCTTGTCAATTGCAATCTCTTTGAGCACGACATCGCTTTCCATGTTAGTGTCAAAGAGCGCCGCAGGTACGGCAGATTGGAGGACATAGTAACCGCATCTCGGAGAGTGCACGGTCACTTTGCCGCATCCTGCACGTAGCGCACCGCGAGCGGCAAAGACAGCAGCGCCCATCATGCCGTAGGAGCCGGCAAAGATGATAGCATTGCCGAAGTCGGCTTTTGACGCAAAGGGGTCGCGCGGGATGAGCAAATCCTTGATGAGGTCTTGCTCAATCATGGCATAGCGTGCTCTGACGCTGTGCATTGCTTTTTCGCCATAGTCAAAAGGCAGGACTTTCCAGTTGCCGATAAGCTCAGCATTTTCGCGCATGAAGAAGTCGAGCTTCGGCATACCGATGGTGAGCGTTAAGTCGGCGTGTATGATATTTCGGTTAATCAAGCCACTCTTAGAGTCGCCTGACAAGCCGGAGGGAACGTCAATAGAGATGATGCTTGCACCGGATTCGTTAATGATGCGCACCAATGTTTGATAGCCACCAGCCAAAGGGCCAACGCGCTCAATGCCGAACAGACCGTCAATAATCGGGGTGCTGTCACTAAGCTCGGGCAGTGTGATTTGGTGGTCGGTAAATTCGCAAAGGATATCCTCGCCAACCTCGTCAATCAGACGCCGGCGCATAGCGGCACATTCCTCAGTGAGACGATTGCCACCAACATTGAGCAAGTAGACCTTGACATCACGACCAGCCAAAGCCAAGAGGCGCGAAGCCTCAAGAGCATAAGCGCCACACAATTCCGGGCCTGCAAAAGTGATAATAGCACGTCCCTGTTCGACGTAATCGTTAATCTCGCTTGCTGCTTCGACTCCGATTTCTTCAATCATTTGGATGCGCGTGATACCTCGCCCTTCGAGAGCAAGTTCCTCAATATTTCTTATATCGTTGTTGGTGTAAATTCTCATTTTGAATATCCCGTTTCATACGTTGTTTCGGCTATGCAGTGGTAGCCGGTAGCTAAGTGGTCTGCAAAATTAGCGAAAATATCAACTATAATCAAGATTATAAGCAAATTTAGTGATGAAAATTGCGAAAAATTGTATCTTTGCCGTTCTAACAAATACAATATATGCGACCCGAATATCTAACACGTGATGAAATAGCTGCATTAGTTGCGCAAGGTGACTATGTAACAGCAATAACGGCTCTCGATGAGTTAATCAAACGAGAGCCGTCGGCAGAGTTATATTTTCAGCGTGGCAAACTGTGCTGGAAGGTCGGACGCCGCTCAGACGCTATGACCGACTATGAGCACGCTCTTGAGCTTGACCCGGAGTCACCGGCAGGTCATGCCCTCGAAATGGCGCACGATGTCATGAACTTTTTTAATAAGGATCTTTACAATCCTTGAGCTGCGCGATATTCCTTGTCAAATATCAAGTTAAGGACATGGGCAAGACGGA
>CAYYAA010000050.1:0-14335 GCA_964469875.1 uncultured Bacteroides sp. | reverse complement strand
ATTCACCGAAAGAGAAAGTAACGCCACCGCGCAACCAACTCTTGATTTGAGACTCAATGTTGCTGCGCAAGTTCAAACGACGGAAAGAAGAACCGAGGGCGATACCATCTTGGTTGAGATAGCCACCACCGAATGAATACAAAGTCTTATCATTACCACCTGCAACAGAGATGTTGTGGCTTGTCATAAGAGCTTTGCGGAAAAGTTCATCTTGCCAATCAGTACCTTCGCCGAGGAGGTCTGCACGAACAAAAGCGTCGCTGGGGTCAACCTGACTGGTCAACTCAGCACGTACTTCGTGGTGAGCAGCATATTCACTAAGGTTAAGCATATCATATTTCTTAGGCATCTCTTGCCAGCCGACATAACCATCATATGTAACAGTAGCTTCACCTTTTTGACCTTTCTTAGTGGTAATCATGATGACACCGTTAGAAGCACGTGAACCATAGATGGCAGTTGCAGAGGCATCCTTCAACACGTCCATAGAAACGATATCAGAAGGGTTGATGTTTGACAACGGGTTTGAGTTTTCATCATCAGTTGATGAATCAATAACGACACCGTCAATCACAAAGATAGGTTGGTTGGTAGCATTAAGAGAGTTGATACCACGGATGCGGATAGAAGTAGAAGCACCCGGAGTACCGGAGTTAGACTGAATTTGCACACCGGCTGCACGACCTTGCAAGACTTGGTCGATGCTGGTCGGCACAGACTTCTGTATTGCATCCGAGCTTACAGACACAACAGCACCGGTCATATCAGACTTTTTCATCTGGCCATAACCGACAACGACTACTTCTTCGAGCAGCTTAGTGTCTTCGGCGAGGACAATTGACATCTGACGTGAAGATGCTTGCACCTCTTTCGTCTCCATACCAACGTATGAAATAACAAGGATAGATTTTAAATCGGGAACATTGATTTTAAATTTACCATCAATGTCCGTCATCGTGCCAATGCCGGTCTTGCCTTTCAGAACAACAGACGCACCTATTATCGGCTCGTCTGATTGGTCTACGACAACACCTTGCACGGTAATCCCTTGTGCTATTGCCGGCATTATCGCCAACAAGCAGAGCAGCACAACGAGACCTGTTCTCAAGTTGTTGATTAAATGTTTCATTTAAGGTATTATTAATTTAGAGTATATTGGTAAGTTTAAAGCAGTGACAGGTTTTCGGGGTATCTAAGGTTGAATGGCATAGATATACGAAAATTCACGCTACAAAAATAGTTCATTAAAAATCAATAGATGTTATAATATGTTTTATTAGCATTAATCATTGTGTCTAAAGATTAGTTTATGTCGCATAACCGTTAAATTTTGTATCGCATTGTGTTAATTATGGTCTTATGATACAATTTCTAATACATTTTATTTAACTTTGTCTCATTCTAATATCGCAATACAATATGCCATGCACAGGATATTAACCTTACTTCTACTAATCGCAGCATCACTATGCTGTAACAATACTAACGCTGAATCAAATGCGCTCTTTTTCGACAGGTCACAAATGACCTCGCCACGATATAGTGCGTTTGCGCAAGATGATATAGGCTATTTATGGATAGGTACGTCTTATGGCCTGATGCGATTTGACGGCAACACATTCAAGCCTTATTTGCACAATGAAGACAACAAGTATTCACTGATAGACAATCGTGTGCTGCAAATTTTCAAAGACAGTAAAGGCATGATTTGGGTGGCAACAGCCAACGGTCTGCAATTTTTTGACAATCGCCATGATAGGCTCGTACTGATTAATTTGCCTGACAAGAATTTTAACGGATATATTACGGATATCATCGAACCGTGGCCTGACAAAATAATGTTTATTGCATCAGGCGTTGGCGTGTATTTATATGATAAGAATACAGGGAAATCAAGTCTATTTGACACATTAGAAACGCTTCCTTTTGGCAACCAAGTCAACAAGTTTGCAAAATTGCCTGACGGAGACTTCCTTTTCAGCAGTCAGCAAGGCGATTTGGCGGTTTACAAATCACATAAATCCATCAAAACCATAAAGTTATGCTCGGCACCAATTATCAAAGTGCTAAATGGCACCGACAATAATACATATATTGTCAGCGAAGATAATGTGTGGCAATATAGCAAAGGTAAAATCATTAAAATAAACGGTTTAACCAATGAAAAGTTAACATATAAAGATGCTGTCGCCGTCAACGATAACAAAATAATGTTGACTACTGACAAAGGCATCAAAGTGATAGATACGAAGTCAAGTCAATTAGTTATCGCCGATTATAAAATCGAGAGCAACAATGTAGACCTGACAAAATCGCGCATAGCGACTGTCTATCAAGACCGCGACGGAAATATTTGGTTAGGGTGCGTAAACAAAGGCATTGTGATGCTACCTTCATACACCTACCCGTTTATCTTTACAGACTTATCTAAAATAACAGACGGCTACGATGGTTATATAAATGATATTCAATGTGATAAAGACCTAACGATATGGTGCGCCATTGAGGATAGAGGTGTTTATAAACTCAATCACAAAGGCGAATTATTGCTAAATGTAGACACTCCATATCAAGTGAGATGCCTCCACATCACACAGAACGGCAGACTTCTCGCAGGCCTTAACAACAGCGGTATATACGAAATAGATAAGACTACAGGCAAGCTCAAGACCATTGCCGAGATAGAGGGCAAGTTTGCAGTTACTGCTATTGTGACTGACACTAAAGGCGATATCTATGCGGCAATAGACGGTCGCGGCGTGCTGTATATTGACAGCCAAAGCGGTCAACAGCAATGGATTATTGCTGACGATAACGATGAAATGGTAAACAATTGGATACCTACATTATGCTACAGCAAAGACGGAGAGTTATGGATGGGGCATTACAGCGGCATTAGCTGCTACAAATCTTCACAACACAAATTTGCCACACTCACACACGATGACTTGCTCCGTCAGGGCTCATGTAACGAAATAATCAGCGATAACAAGGGCAACATCTGGATTGCCACAAGCCACGGTCTCGTGAAGTACAATCCGAGTAAGGCGGTCATTTCACGATACACTGTCGATAATGGTCTGTCGGACAATTCAATAATGGGCATAGCAATAGACAAGAACGGATATATATGGTCTTGTACACGCTTCGGCATAAGCCGATTCAATCCCGACAATGACACAGCTGTTTCGTTTATGGGTGGCAGGGGAATGTCAGATAAGTCATTCAATAACATTTGTGTAGCCCCTAACGGAAGCCATCTCTTTATAGCCGGACAACAAGGTATCACCGAAATCGAATCTCTCGACATCACGCCAAACAAATTCAAGGCATCTCCGACTATAACAGACCTTATAATAAATGACACACCACTCTCCGCGTTTATTCAGCAGAACGACAGAGAACCTATCGACAGCGACCTTAATTGCACAAATCTCATAAACTTGGAATACACTGATAAGGCGGTAACACTCAACTTCTCGACATTAGATTTCCGCGACGGCGACAATGTGTTCTACGAGTATCAAATTAGCAATTTATCAAGCAATTGGAACAAGACAAGATTTGGCGAAAGTTCAATACATATCAACAATTTAACTCCCGGAACATACACTCTACGCGTCCGCGCATATGAGAACGGTGAATATTCGCCGGTGCGCGAGATTAAAATCTGCGTGGCGCAACCGTGGTTTTGGTCAACATTAGCAAAATGCTGCTATCTTCTTATTTTATTAGCCATTGGAGCTCAAATAATTATGGCAGTCAGACGCAAACGCGCCAACCAAATCAACGAGGCTAAATTGCAATTTTTTATCAACATATCTCACGAAATACGCTCCCCGCTAACATTGATATTAAACCCATTAGAGTCACTGCTGAAACAAGATTTTGATGAAAAGACAACTAAGCGACTGCAAGCCATCAACCGCAATGCAAACCGCATTTTAGACCTTATAAATCAGCTGCTTGACATACGCAAAATCGACAAGGGCAAGATGGAGATACGATGCACGGAGACTGATATGGTGGCTTACGTCAAAGACCTCACTGATATGTTCCAGTCTAAAGCTGAGAACCGCAAAATCGCCCTCAACATGACTGCCGAGAGCGACAATATGCCGGTTTGGATAGATCGTAACAACTTCGATAAAGTGCTGATTAACTTACTCACAAACGCATTCAAATACACATCTGAAGGTGGCAGTATTGACGTTGAATTAACAACAGGTCACAATCCGAAATGTAAGACTGCGCTTCGCGATTACTTGCGAATCAACGTCAAAGACACCGGAACGGGAATTGACGAGAAAAAAGCAGAAAAGATTTTTGAACGATTCTACCAAGACAAGAGTCGCCAAACAGATCAGCCGATTGGCTTCGGCATCGGCTTGAATTTATGCCGTTTATTGGTTGAATTGCATCATGGCGAAATAAAAGCATCAAACCGTCACGATGTACAGGGGTCATGCTTTGAGGTGCGCATACCTTTGGGCGACAGCCACTTAACCGAGACAGAGAAGCAAATCACAGAAACGGCGTCTGAACGTCCCGCGATAGCAGAGAATAGTCTTGCAACAATCAGTGACTCAACAGAATCGCATAACACAAAACATAGGTCAAAGCATCAAGTGCTAATTGCTGACGATGATGTCGAAATGCGCGAATACCTCGGAGCTTACTTGTCTAATTATTATAAAGTAGAGGCCGTAGGCGATGGCGAAACCGCGTGGAAAGCTATTCTAAATGGCAACTTCGACCTCGTTATTTCCGATGTTAACATGCCGGAAATGAACGGGTTGCAGTTGCTTAAAAACATCAAGGCTAATGGCAATACAAATCACATTCCTGTGATATTGTTGACCTCAAAGACCGAATATAATGCACGCAAAGAGGGATGGGATAAGGGCGCTGACGGATACCTATCAAAGCCATTCAACATTGACGAATTAGTATCCCTTTCAAACAACCTAATAGATAGTCGCATCGTATTAAGAGGCAGATTCTCAGGCGCTCAAACTCAAGAAGATAAACTTGAAACCATCGAAGTCAAAAGTAACGATGAAATGCTTATGAACAAGATTATGGAGACTATCAACGCGCACCTTGATGATCCAAATCTGAGCGTAGAGACTTTAGGTCAAGAGGTTGGCATAAGTCGCGCACATCTCCACCGCAAGATGAAAGAGATGGCGGGCATTACGCCATGCGACTTTATACGCAACATCCGCTTGCGTCAAGCTTGTGAGCTACTAAAAAATACTGACAATGATGTCACACAGATTGCTTACAGCATTGGCTTTGCGAGTCAAACTCACTTCTCAACAGTTTTCAAGAAGTTTACCGGCGTAACACCTACCGAATACAGGTCAAAGCACACAGCGAACATCGGTCATCTCACAGAGTCAAGCAATTCGGCACTTGGGCACTCATAATTAGTTATGCCGAGGTTGACCTTTTGGAGTTGGTCAAGGGTATGCGTGGGCTGTTCAACATCTTCGGGAATAGGCATTTGCGAGAACTGTTGAAAGTAAAGCAAACAAGCATCACGCCACCAACGCGCGTCCTTATACTGCGTTTGCAATCGTCTACTAACATCATCAAATAGTTGACCATCGACATAAAGTTCCAACTTTTGCCACGTAGGTATCATCACTTCTCCGACATACTTGACACCGCTATCATAACGGTGGCAAAGTTCCTGCCAAAGCGTGCGTCCGGAGTGAAGACGATATGTCCACGGAACATGATGAAACCACAAAACGAACTCATCGGGACAAGTCTCAAGATTATTGACTTCATCAGCAAAAAGTCGCGGATATTGTGAAACGGCATCCGAGCCTGTGTTGCTACGGTCAAATCCAAGACCGACCGAATCAGCGCGGTGATAATATCTCGGCATCCAGTCAGGTCTTGCGCCTTCAATATCGCACCACGGCTCCGGCCCATAATGGTGTCCCCACGCGAAAAGATGATGCAACCCGAGTGGCATCATATAGTCAACAACAGCTTCACGCGAGCCACACATCATATCGACAAGTTCAATCTCAGTTGATTTTGGAATATCGTTGCCAAGTGTCTGACGAGACCATTCCAAGGCTATTTCCTCGGAGCTCAACTGAGGATTCCACGCCAACCGTCCAAAAGCATAGAGGTTTGCTTGACCAAACAGTTGACCGGTCCAATTAGCAGCATCGCCAACATTGGCAACTCCCGCCACTGCACGCAAAGATGAAGGATGTACATAATCAAAAAATTCGCGCCACATCGGGGCAAGGAATGCCAAATGGTTGCTATGGCCGAGATATTCTTGAGTAATTTGGAATTCGACCATCTGCTGCGTATGTGGCATAGAGCCAAACAAAGGGCTATATGGCTCACGCGGTTGGAAGTCTATAGGACCGTTTTTAATTTGTATAATTACATTGTCATTAAACTGACCATCAAGAGGATTAAATTCTATAAATGCTTGTTTGGCGCGGTCTGCATCAACAGGAGAATAGACAAATGCACGCCACATAACAATACCATCGTATGGCTTTAATGCTTTCGCAAGCATATTTGCGCCATCTGCATGGCTGCGACCATAGTCACACGGTCCCGGCTGTCCTTCAGAATTTGCCTTAACCAAAAAGCCGCCAAAGTCTGGAATTATCTTATATATCTTATCGACAGTGCTTTGCCACCACTGCGCCACCTCCTCATTCAAAGGGTCGGCAGTCTGAAGCCCTCCAAGTGCCATTGGCGATGCAAAGTTAACTGACAGATAGGTCTTTATGTTATATTGTCTAAGTTCATTGGCGATTTTTGCCACCTTTTGCAAATACTCATCAGAGAGTATCTTTGGCGAAGCATTGACATTATTGAGGACAATTCCATTAATACCAACAGAAGCACACGCCTCGGCATACTGACGATAGCGCGGTGACACCTTCTGAGGCAGTTCATCCCACTTCCAAATGCTGTGACCAGCATAGCCACGCTCAACCGTTCCATCAAGGTTGTCCCAATGATTGAGTATTCTCAAATCATAAGCGGGTCGGCTCACAAGGCGTGTCAAGCTATCAGTCTCTCCACTGATAGCAAGGCGATTAAGTTGGTATAAGCCATACATCAAGCCCGGTTTTTCTGAGGCATAGACATGACATTTGCCATGTTTACGTTCAATAACAAAGCCATCCCGGCCGAGACTATCAGATTTGATAATTGTTGTCTTAACCTTGCCTACAGCAGCCTTTGACGCTTTAAAATTTCCGTCAAAGCCGGGTAGCCATAGGTCTGTCGGAGACTTTGCTTGCACGGCAAATCCAACGAACAGACCTATGACAAAACATATTAACCCGCTAATTGATTTCATAGTATACAGATAATTCTATTCTTCACCTGTGCCACCGCCATCGATTGTAATAATCTTGCCGTTGGCATCATATTGTAATTCTACAACCTTGAGGCTGCGAAGCCACGTAACGCCGTTAGACGGCACGCAATCGTGGTGGAAAAGATACCATTTACCCTTAAACTCAACGATAGCATGGTGAGTGGTCCAACCAACAACAGGTGTCATGATGCAACCTTGATAGCGGAATGGACCATAAGGATTATCACCAATAGCATAGCATAGGCGGTGTGTGTCGCCGGTCGAGTAAGAGAAGTAAAATTTGCCGTTATATTTGTGCATCCATGATGCTTCAAAGAATCGACGTTGGTTGTCGCCGGCTTTAAGCGGCTCATTGTTTTCATCGAGCACAACTACAGGACGCGGCTCTTCGGCAAATTGGAGCATATCTTTTGACAATTTAACGACACGTGACGGAATTGCCGCCTCGCTGTCTTCATTGAGGTGTGGATTTTCTAAGGCCTTATTGTCACGATAGCGTTGCAACTGACCGCCCCATAGACCACCGAAATACATATAGAAGTCGTCGCCATGTTTGATAACGGCGGGGTCGATTGAATAGCTACCGCGAATGGGGTCAGGCTGTGGTATAAACGGTCCTTCGGGACGGTCGGCAATAGCCACGCCGATATGGAACACGTCATTTTTGTCTTTCAATGGGAAATACATATAGTACTTGCCATCTTTCTCTGCAACGTCGCAGTCCCATAGCTGACGGCCTGCCCATGGAATATCCTTGACATCCAACACCTTGCCGTGGTCGATGACTTCGCCCTCGAATGGGTCATCTGTTGACAACACATGATAATCTTGCATTTCAAAGTGATCACCATTGTCATTCTCAGCTGCGCCGCTGTCGCGGTCATGAGAGGGGTAGATATAAATGCGACCTCCGAACACGTGAACGGCAGGGTCTGCCATATAGTCTTGTGGAAGTAAATACCTTTGTTTCATTGTATTGTAGTTTTAGTATTGTGATGTTGCATAGATTCCTATTGCTGTACCGGTGAAGTTTGACGCTGTCTTGGTGCTGAGGATATCTGCCGACACAGATGTGCCAACAGCCTCTCCGTCAGCATAAAATCTGTAATTACCTGCGCCATCGGCAATTGCTTTAAGTTCTACGCCGGATTTTGTTAATGGCACCGAAACATCCGCGACAGTAGCTGCGCCATTTACCGCGCGAAGAACGATCTGCTTATTCCCTTGATTATCTGCACTCATGCCAAATGTGATATTGTGCTCATCGTCTTGGAACAAGACAAGACCGGCGAAGTCATTCGTGTTTTGTGCGTCAAAATCGACAGTGGTTACAAACTCAAATTCATTTTCTGTTGCCCAACGGCATAACATAGCCGGTGACTTACGGTCGCTAAGACGGACGCTTGACGCTGTGAGTGAGAGACTTCCATCGGTATTGACAGAGTAAAACTTGCGTCCGGGATTACGTAGCATAAATGCGTCATTAGCAATATCTTGTGATGTCCATAATGGAGTTTTATCAACGCCGCGAACACCAATTGAAATCGCCGTCTGTGGTTTCAAAATCACAGGCTGACCTGACGTAAAGTCAACAGGTAACATATAAGTTTCTCGTCCCATAATATCATATCCTTCAGCATTATAAGGGCGAACAGCCAAGAAAACAGCATACCATTGACCATTTTCATCCTGCACAAGGTCGGCATGACCTGAACAAGTTACAGGATTGGCACGGTCATCGCTAAGGTCGCGCTGAGTCAGTATCGGATTGATTGCGCAAGGTCTAAACTCACCGTCAACACTATCAGACTCAAACATAACTTCGCTATGATTAGGGCCGGTGCCACCTTCTGCACACATTAAAAAGTATTTATCACCGATATGATAGAGGTGCGGGCCTTCAATCCATGTAGGTTTCTCTGCAATGTTTACCCCTCCATTCACAATCTGACGAGACTTTCCGACAGTTTGGCCGTTTCGCCAATCAAATTCATGGATATGTATCGCACGGTGTCCGTCATAAAGGCATCCACCTTCAGGAACGTCATTATTAACAATGTAAGCCTTGCCATCATTGTCAAAAAGTATGCTTGGGTCAATGCCACCGACCTCCGGCAGCCATACCGGGTCGCTCCAATTGCCTGACTTCGGGTCAGGAGTAGTTACATAATAGTTACCTCCACCGTCAACTAAAGTGTTAATCATATAGTACAATTTGTTGACGGGATTATAGGCTATTGCCGGAGCATAGACACCGCCCGACACTCGCACGCCGTCATTAAGTCTCAGTTGTGACGGTCTGTTTAACACATAGCCGAGACGTTCCCAATGTTTGAGGTCTGCACTATGCCATATCGGGACTCCGGGGTAATATACGAAAGAAGAATTCACGAGATAATAATCTGAGCCGACTCTGACAATCGACGGGTCAGGATAGCAGCCGGGCAACAGCGGGTTCGGTGTCTCGCTATCACCTTTAACGCTGTAAGAGAATGTGCCGAAACGTGCAGTCTTCGGAGCAATATATTCACGCAAGAAGGGCTTCAATTGCAAGTTACGGTCAAAGGCAAGCGGATAATCAGTGCGTCCTTTCATTGGCCAATTATTTTTCCAAGAATCGCCGTCACTTACGCCCCAGAAGCATACGCGACCAATGACATCTTGATGTTTCAGAAAGATATTGAGAGCCTTGGACATTCGCGCATTCCATTGGCGAGAGACTTCGTCTGACAAGCCGTCGGGATATGGATTCATTGCCTTATCATAAGCCTCCTTATCCGAGACATTTGCACCATGTATTTTTGACGGCAGAGCTGACATATCCCACTCTGTAGCATTAACTTTGCATCCCGTTGCAGCAAATGCCACAAGAGATTTCTCGTATTCATCAAAGTTAGGATAGTCCATGCCCATATGACTTTGCATTCCGACAGCATCAATGCGCAACCCACGACGTTTAAGGTCCTTAACAATTTCAATCACCTTATCGCGACGTCCGGGATTATCCATACCATAGTCGTTATAATACAACTCAGCATCAGGGTCTGCTTCATGAGCATATTGAAATGCTAATGGTATAAATTCCGCGCCAAGTATCTGATAGAATGGGCTATTGCGATAACTGCCATCCTCAAGGACAGCCTCATTCACGACGTCCCAGCCTTTGATACGACCTTTATAGCGTCTCATAATGGTGTAGATATGGTCCTTCATGCGCTGTTTAAGCACCTCCGGCGACACTTGATTGCCTTTTTTATCTACACAAAACCATTTTGCGAGCTGAGAATGCCATATCAGACAGTGACCGATGATAAACATATTATTTTCTTCACCAAACTTAACGAATCGGTCAGCATCTTTCCAATAATACTTATTTTCTTTGGGATGTATGTTCTCAGACTTCATCACATCTTCAGCCACTATTGAGTTATAGTGACGAGCTATGACATCTCTGACAGCATCACCCTTTTGCGTCAATTGCCTGTCACTCACCGCACAACCGATGAGAAACTTCCCGGCAAAGGCATCCTTCATTACGGGCTGTTGAGTCTGTGCTGATGATGCCAAAGCCGTAATTGCGACCACAAACGCGGCTATTTTATTTCTTAATTTCATTTTTGTCGTGCTTCTATTTCGCGATTTATCTTATCTATAACGTCATCTTCAAGTTCATATTTTGAAATAATGAACATAGAAAGCAACAAGAGCAGTGCCGGTATAACAGCAACGAGCCACAGAATACCCTGTTGTGCTAACGGAGATTGCACAGCTGCATCCTTATCAAAGTTCACAAAAGCCAAGACCAAGCCGGGAACCACGCCGCCAAGTGCCATACCTGCCTTGTAGAAAATGCCTGTCAGAGCATTTACAATACCGGCGATACGTCTACCGCTTTTATATTCTCCATAGCTGATAACTTCAGGAACAAGCGCCCACATATAGCCGGTAGCAACAATAACGCCTGTAGATTTTACAAACTGTGCAATATAAACAATCCACATCTGTTGCTTCAAAGCATCTACCATTGACACTATATAAAGTATCGCCATACCGACAATAGCAATAGCAAGGAATATATAGAACATACCCTTTTTGCCAACTGCTCGCTTAATGGCTGGAACCAATGGCATAAAGATGAATGCCGGAATTGAGCCGAGGCCCATAAAGATTGAAAGTTGGTTAGCGGTGCCGCCGAGGTTATAATTAATATAATATGCACCAGCCGAATTTCCCACTGCCATCATGGCAAACGCCGTGATAAAGAAGAAGGCAATGATACGCAATGGGCGGTTATGAACAAATTCCATCCACAAATCCGAGACTTTGACGTTCTCGACCTCGCTCTGCTCCATAACTACACGTTCACGGCACTGCGAGAAGCAGAAGAATAGCAAAAGCAATCCTACAACACCATAAATAGCCATAGTGATGAACCACGCATTTGCCGATGTTGACATGCCTTCATATTCATCATCGCTGACAAGTTTCAAAATAATAGGCAGACCCATACCAACGGCAAGACCGCCGAGATTTGCCATTATCATTCTGACCGATGTCAATATTGTGATTTCATTTGTGTCACGGGTCAATGAGGCATTTAAGGCACCATAGGGAACATTGACCAAGGTATAACACATAGACAAGCCGACATAAGTCACATAGGCATATAACAATGAGCCGGAAAAGCCGTTCCAGAAACATAATATCGCAAAACCCGTCAGAGGGATGCCGCCGAGGACAAGATATGAGCGATATTTGCCCGCCTTTGGATTATGTTTGTCAACAAAGGTGCCCACCAATGGGTCCCATATAACGTCAACTATTCTGACTATCAAAAACATCACAGCCGCTACAGCAGGATCAAGTCCGTAAACGCTGGTGTAGAAAAATAGTAGGTACATACCTATGGTTTGGTAAATGAGATTTTGTGCAAGGTCTCCTGAACCAAAGCCTATACGTTGCATCCACGATAACTTGTAGAAGCCGTTTGCTGCGCCGGCTGACGCATTGTTATTTGCCATTTATCTTTTAGATTTAAGTTAGTGAAGATTGATTTGATTAAGCAAATGTAGCATACAATATTATATATTGCAATAGCATACGACAAAGTTAAACGCTATTGCAACATCGCGGCAAAACTCCAAACAAAGAGAAATACAAATGTTACGAAAACAAATACAAATGAGACGAATATTAACGAATAAATCAGCCTCAACAAGTCATCCTAAGCCTTATCTATATTAACTTTGCAAATACATTATATACACGCATAATCTAACACTGCCATGGCAAATAAATCTATCATCACCTTAGCATCACTAAGTTTACTGCTATTTCAACCGGCATTAGCAGATGTCACCCTACCCTCTGTGCTGAGTGACGGCGTAATCTTGCAACGCAACCAACCAATCAAAATCTGGGGCAAAGCTGACCCCGGCGAGAATGTCAACGTCACACTCACCAAAAAAGTCAAAGCGTCAACTGCCGCTGACGACAACGGCAATTGGGAAGTGACTCTCCCGGCTCAAAAAGCAGGTGGCCCTTACACTCTTACTGTCAACAATAAGACTGTAAATGATGTCATGTTAGGTGACCTATACTTGTTCTCCGGTCAATCAAACATGGAACTCCCGGTGTCAAGAGTTCGCGAAATGTTTGAAGATGAAATATCACAATATTCCAACCACAACATACGCGAGTTTAAAACGCCGAAACATGAAGCATATCATAGCCCACAATCTGACGTAACACCTACTCAATGGAAGAGTATCGAAGGTGACAACGTAAACTCTATCGGCGCTTTAGCTTATTTCACTGCCAAAGAGCTCTATGAGAACAACGGCGGAGTCGCCGTCGGCATTATTAACTCAAGCTGGGGCGGCACTCGTATCGAGGCATGGATTAGCGAAGAGAGCATCAAGAAATACCCTGCTCGATACAACGATTATCTTATTCACTGCAATGATAACTACCGTCAAGAGATAAGCAAGACCGAAAACACAGCCATCGCTACTTGGAATGCCGTGCTTTGGGCTGATGACAAAGGAACTCAAGCAAAACCGAAATGGTACGCTGACAACCTCAACGACTCAGACTGGGATGAGTTTGATATGTTTGACCTTGCATGGGGCAAAGTTAACGGTCATGCTGCAAACGGTGTGCATTGGCTGCGCAAAGACATACAACTCCCGGCAGAAGCTGACGGCACTCCCGGGCTGCTACGTCTCGGATGTATTGTAGACGCAGACTCGGTATATGTAAACGGCGAATTTGTCGGCACTGTCTCATATCAATACCCTCCGCGTGATTACAAAATTCCGGCAGGACTGCTGCGCGAGGGCAAAAACAATATAACCGTCAGAGTAATAAGCGATAACGGCACACCGCACTTCGTTCCCGAAAAGCCTTACAAATTAATTGTCAATGACACAGAATATAGTCTGACCGGAATTTGGAAGCACCGCATAGGAACAATTATGCCACAAAAGCCCGGCACAACATGGCTATTCAATTACCCGACAGTGCTGTATAACGGGATGATAGCTCCAATCCTCAATATGCCTGTTCAGGGTGTAATTTGGTATCAAGGTGAATCAGACGTTGACATTCGTGACCAATACTCCGACTTGCTGCAAACAATGATTGCTGATTGGCGCACCAAGTTCAACAACAATACATTACCATTCTATATCGTAGAACTTGCAGACTTCCTCCACCCTAACGACGTAGGAGGCAGACGCGCATGGGACGAACAACGCAAAGCTCAGGCCGCTGCTTGCCAAGCTACAGAAGGCGCAACATTTATCCACAACAGCGACGTCGGCGAGTGGAACGATATCCACCCCAAAGACAAAAAAACACCCGCACACCGCATCGTAAATGCGATTCTTAAAAAATAATCATATAGTTTGTCACCTTTTGGAATTGAGAAGTGTCTAACATACGAGATGTCTCAAAGAA
>CAYYAA010000049.1:0-14392 GCA_964469875.1 uncultured Bacteroides sp. | reverse complement strand
AATTAAGCGAGGCAAAACATTCACCCATGCGGTGGATATTTTGCCTCGTTTTTTTATTTGCAATATCTGTTATTTGAATCGCGTCAAATCTGTTGGGTCGAGAGAACCTTGAATAACGATAACACGCATTTGAGATTTTGACTTCTTTACAAGCAATAGTTTTGTAATCAAGCCGGAGTAATCATCTGATGCGTATAAGAGTTGGCTGTTATTGTCACCATTAGGATTATCAATCAGCGTTAGCAGGTCATAAGATTTCACAGCCTTATCAAGTTGCTTTTGAATCTTCTTAACACCCTTCTTTGTATCAGTCGAGACGACTTCAATCGTATTTACTTTGTCAATGAGGTCGCTAATATCAATGCCAATATTTGCTGCAGATTGTATAGAATTTCCTACCAAACCTGAAGCCAAACTGAGCATGACCTTACTGATATATACAGAGTGGACATTTTTTTCGTTAGCTAAATCCGAGAATATGCGAGACTGAGCGCATAGAGTTGTTGGTAGCAGCAATGCTACTAACAAAATGATAAATTTTACGGCTTTCATATCTGTGATAATTATTAGCTGAGGATGAAATTTGTGCAAATTTAGCTATTTAGTTTGACTTTGAGATAGAAAAACGTCAAAACCTTATGTAAGGAGAATGTTATTAGTGGCATTTTGAAAGCAAATTCAATTATTTGCTTGTAATTCCGTTAATTTTTCGCCAAAAAGTTGAAAATATGAAAAAGAAAACATATCTTTGCAAACAAATAATTAAAGGCTGTTCAAAATTATAATTAGAACTAATTTTATAAACAATCAAAATAAAACTTTATGCAAAAAATCACTACCCTACTTTTGGGCTTGGCAGTATCGCTCTCGTCACAAGCGCAGACGATATTCTCAAGCACATTCAACTCCCAAGAGGAGTTTGACCTATGGACAGTAATAAATGCAAACGGTGATGAGGACTATTGGGGCGACCCATGCACATGGAAGTTCTCTGCTACCAACACCGACGGTCAACGCACTTATTACGGCTACAGCAGCACCAACCAAGCTGATGACTGGTTGATTTCTCCCGCATTAACATTCCCATCAGATGGCGTTTATTTGTTTAGCTATCAATATGAGGCCGGAACAAGTTATGCCGAAGCTATGAAAGTCTACGTTGGCACAGAACCGACTGTGGAATCTTTGAGCGCAAACTTGGTGAAAGACTATCCCACAATCTTAGGCGTTAATACAGACTACTTCTTGTATGAGGCTAAAGCCGGCGAGACAGTTTATATTGGTTTCCAAGCATGCTCAGAAGCCGACAAGTATCGTTTGTTCATGGAGAAGTTTGAGGTATCCAAGAATGATAATCCGGTAGACTTGTCTGTAACATCATTTGTTTCACCCGAATCTGCCGAAGGCTTGACCTCAGCAGAAACCGTAAAGGTGAAGGTTGCAAATACAGGTCTCGCAACAGCAGCTGCCGGCTCCACAACTTTGAAGTTGACAGTTGACGGCACAGAGATTGCAACACAAACAATCAATGTCGCTATCGAATCAGGCAGCGAAGTTGAGGTTGAGTTTGACCAAAAGGTAGACTTGTCAATCTCGCACCACAACTACAACATCGTTGTTGAGGTCATTAATGATAACGATGTATCAGCAAGCAACAACACATTATCAACAGTTGTTCGCCACATCGGTCCTGCCGTAGAGCCTTACACCATGGGCTTCGAGGCAACAGAAGATATCTCAGATATCAAATTCTTTAACCTTAACGACGATTCCGGCTATTGGAGTCGCCAAGTTAACGGCTGGTTTGTTTCGCCCGCTCGCACCGGCGCTTATTGCATCGCATACAATTACAGCAAGGATAATGCTGCTGATGACTGGGCTATCATTGACGGCATCCAAATGGGAGCAGGATATCACGTATTGAAATTCTGGGTATCTACCATGGATGACTCACACGTTGAAGGCTTACACGTATTCTATGGCAACGAAGCCACACCTGAAGCTATGACGACAGAGATTGCATCATACGATCCGTTTACAACAGCTGAGTACATTCAAAAAATTTGTATTTTTGAGCTTAAAGAGCCCCAAACAGTTTATATTGGCTTCCACGCAACAAGTCCTGCCGACCAAAACTGGATTGCAATTGATGATATTGAGGTTAACAGCATCTCAGCAGATGATGTTGAAATCCAAGTTAGCGACTTGACAAACCCGACTGAATTCTTAACTGCATCATCAAACAAAGACATTAGCTTCAATATCATGAATCAAGGTATTGTTGATGTTAAAGCTACTATCACAGCAACTATTGACGGCGAAAAGGTTTATGAGCAAGAAGAAACTCTTGTGGCTCAAGAGAATAAGGCTTACACAATCAAAAATGCTTTAAGCTCTGTAAGCGACGGCGTTCATACTCTCGTTGTTAATGTTTACAATCCAGACGAAAAGAATGTTGATGACAACACATTAACTATCAAATTCCGTAAACTCGGTGCAACTGAGTTGTCATGGGATTTTGAAGACGGTATTGTTCCGGAATCTTTCACACTGCGTCGTGAGGAATATACAGCGTTGAGCGAAAGCGCTATTGCTGAATTTGGCGAAACAGGTATCGGCATTATGGATATCCAAGAACACCAATACTATGGCACCAAGATGCTCGGTGTTTCAACTTGGCTTACAGAAGCAGCAAGTGCTGACGCGTGGGTTGTAATGCCTAAAGTCCATGTTGATAGCGAAGATGCTTGCTTCGTATTCAATGCAGGCTCTGCATCTACAATTGCCGAAAAATATCGTATCAAGGTATCAACCGGCGATGACGCTTGGTGGGATTATGATACTGTACTTAAGGTAGACAGCGAGACTTATAATCGTCAAAATCGTGGTGTGAACTTAGGTGAGTATGTTGGCAAAGATATCTACATTGCAATCAATGTCGTAACTTATGACGGTGACTGCATCTCATTTGACAACCTCGGCATCTATGACTGTACCGCAGCAACAACCGCTGTTAAGAATATCTCAACAGAAGCAAATACGACTGTTAAACTTGTCGGCGAGACACTCCATATCTCAGGTAATGATGTCAAGAGTGTAAATATCTATGACCTTAACGGTCGCTTGATGATGCAAGCTGCTAAGAACAGCGTAAACATCTCTAATCTTGGTCATGGCGTTTATGTTGTTAAGGCAACAACCGCTAACGGCACAACAACCGCTAAGATTGTTAAATAAGCAACACACTCCTATCTAATAATGCTAACGCTCGCCTGTCAACGTGACAGACGAGCGTTTGTTTTATGCCCAACAGACTACAAATTGTCAGATGTCTGTCATCTTGGCTGATTTTGTCAGGGCTTGATATTGAAATTTATTTAATGCAGTTAAAATCAATCGTTGATTCGTTAATTTTCTTTCGATTATTTAAATCACCAGATAAAGGTATAGAATTTGAATATAATGTAAGTGAACTCGAAAGCTAAGAGCTCAGAGTTCAGAACAGATAAGTTTAACAATCTAAATGGAGGATTTAATCATGCTACCAATCAGAAGATTTAACGACCAAACTTGGATTCCAACCGTATTTAACGACTTCTTCAACAACGATTGGATGGTTAAGGCAAACGCGACTGCGCCGTCAGTAAATGTTCTCGAGAATGAGAAAGAATACAAAATCGAGGTTGCTGCTCCCGGTATGAACAAAGAAGACTTCAGTGTCAATCTTGACAGCGAAAATAATCTCGTTGTCAGAATGGAAAAGAAGAACGAGAAAAAAGAAAACGAAGGTACAAAATATCTGCGCCGCGAGTTCTCATATACTCACTTTGAGCAATCATTCACTTTGGCCGATGATATCGACAAAGAAAAGATTTCAGCAGACGTAAATAACGGTGTACTGACAATCTGCTTGCCGAAATTTGACGAAGCGACGAAAGCCAAAGCATGCCGCGCTATCGAAATCAACTAAGGTTTTAAAGATTTGTTAATTACGGGATAAAGATAGGTCGGGACTGCTGTAAAAGCTGTCTCGACCTATCTTTTTTATCGTTTGTTATCTATTTGTTACTTCGCCTCCGCTGCGAGTTTTGTCAACGTAGTTGCTTGCCGTATAAAGTCATCTGCATTTAGCGAGTTGCTTCTTAACAAAGCATTGGCTTTATCTATTTGAGAAAGCAAGCGCAACTTAAGACATCTATCTATACCGTCAGCGGTTGCAACTATTCGAGCTGAGGTTACAGCCTTACCGAGGTCGTTACGCGCGTCAATAACGGCATACTGCTGCTTGAATTCTTCATCAGAGAGAACTTTTGCGCCTTCAATATACTGAGCAAGGATTTGACAAATTCTGTTGTATCCTTTGCCATAGACATAGTTAGATGGGAGATAATCTGCGTTAGGGGTACCTGCCTCAGTCGCGAGTGGCGTGAATATATCGACATAAGTCACATTGGTTTCATCAGCAAGTTCCTTAAACGACTCATTGTAGGTCTTAACTAAATTGTTGGTTGACTCCTTCCAATGTGGAGTGAGAGACATAATGTAAAGTTTGGTGTCAGGCGCGATGGCTTTTGCCTTGTCGATGAGCAAGCGATAATATCCCTTGACATAATCCGTAGTCATAGACGATAGGAGTTCTCTTGTCCCGACATAGAAGAAAATCTGCTTTGGAGCCTTCTTAGACATCTTGCCACTGTCATTGGTCAACATATTCTCTAAAGCCTTAATATAATCTGCAATATACATACCACCAATTCCCCAGTTCCAACCACGATTTTTGACATTTGACAAGCCCAACATCTCATGCCACTCACCACCGTTCACCATTTCATCGCCAAAAATCCAAACATCATTTGAATAGCTTGGCAACTCGCAAAACATCTGGTTGCGCATACCGTTAGAGCCACCTTGACCGCAAGATGGACTTGACATATCCACAGCACTGATAAGCGACGATATAAGTGTCGTATCACCTGAAAGCGCAGCAGCTTTATCACACCAGACTTTATAGCCGGCAGGCCCGATGTGCAGTTTATCAAGGCTTATCTCGCCTGTTGTGATACCCATCAAGTCGTCATATAAATCAAGATAGTGTATCTTATCATTATCTACAAGTGTGCGAAACGACTCATTAAGCTGCGAAATTGCCGACAGTGTTCTTGTCCCTACCGTACTCGGAAAGACTGACGTGAGATAAATGTCTGTTTCTGGCGACTCGTCTTGAATACGTCTAATAATGGCTTTTACATTTTCAAATGGAACATCTGTACCATAATTGCTGCCGATGTCATTAGTGCCAATCATCAAGAATATTTTTGCAGGATGACCGATTAACACGCTTTCAATATTCTCAAGCGTTTCACTTGACACCGCACCTGAGTTACCTCTATTTAGGCAACGAGCATCATCACCAAATGTTTCAGCCCATGAGCCCATGTTAGTGATAGAATTGCCAACAAAGACAATGCTCTGCGAAGTCACGCTTCCAGCCTTAAATGAGTCATAGCGGTGTAACCGGAATGGCTCATCTGCCGAAACAAAAGGAACGGTAATAACAGCTAACAACGCAGCAATCAAAAGTTTCCGTGGTTTCATTTAAGTTCGTTATTTTAGTTAGATTTTTAACTATACAAAATTACAATAGAAAAATTTTTACGGAACGGCAGTATGGTTAAAAAATACAAAATACTAACATAGCATCAAATTATCCCAATCATTCGTCCCAACGAATTCGTTTATAGCAATAATTATTTCGTAACTTTACGACACAATTCTAATACTAAAAAAAATGGTTGGCAAATACAAAGTAATCACATTGTGCGGCAGTACACGTTTCAAAGACGAGTTTATTGAGACACAAAAGCGTCTCAGCTTAGCCGGGAATATTGTTATCTCAGTCGGCCTCTTCGGTCATAGCGGTGACGATGAAGTCTGGGATGAAGGAGTCAAAGAGATGTTAGACGATATGCACAAGCGAAAAATTGACATGGCAGACAGCATTTTTGTTATCAATGTAGACGGCTATATCGGCTGTTCCACACGCTCAGAAATCGGCTATGCTCTTGCCCACGGCAAACTTGTCGAATATCTTGAACCGACAAATAATTCTTGAAAAACTCTACATTAAAAGAATGAGTACGAGTCCATCACACAATTGTTAAAATCACTTATTTCAGGCATAAATTGTGTCATTGTGACAAAAAAGTTACAGATTTAGGGCCGTTTTTTCTCAAAATTTGCCATTTAAGCTCATTTAATAAAAAAAATTTTATCCAAAATTCTTTTTATCTAAAAAAATCTATATCTTTGGCAGCTCAAACATAAATTAATACTCAATGTCTATTGCCATTATCATTGTATTTATCATCGGCTACGCATTTATAGCCCTTGAGAGTGTCACAAAAATCAATAAGGCAGCCATCGCTTTACTGATGTTTGTTATATGCTGGACCTTGTATGTCTTTGACCCAACAGCAGGAGGTCTGATTGGAGATGATGCTATTCACACTATATGTGAACAAATAGAGAGTCACCTCGGCGAAACATCCACCACCCTATTCTTTTTGTTAGGGGCGATGACCATCGTTGAATTAGTCGACCAAAACGGCGGCTTTAATTTTGTGAAAGAATGGCTAAAAACCAAGAGCAAACGAAGTCTGCTGTGGCGCATTGCTTTCTTAACCTTTGCATTAAGTGCCATTTTGGATAACCTCACGACATCCATTGTCATGATTATGATTCTACGCAAGTTAGTCAAAGAGAAACATGACCGATGGATATACGCCTCTATCGTTGTCATTGCCGCCAACTCCGGCGGTGCATTCTCCCCGATTGGTGATGTCACTACTATTATGCTATGGAATAAAGGCGTGCTGACTGCTTGGGGCATCATTAAAGAAATGTTTATACCGTCAGTTATCTCACTATTAGTTCCGGCGTTTATACTGTCACGTTCACTTCATGGCACTCTTGAGATACCTGAAACAAAGAGCAATGCTGAAGATGACAACCAACCGGGAAGCCTTTCATCAAAACAGCGAGTAGCGATATTCTATCTCGGCGTCGGTGGTCTTATATTCGTGCCTATATTCAAAACCGTCACACACCTGCCGCCATTTGTCGGCATCCTATTAGTATTAGGTATACTGTGGACTATCACTGAGACAATGTACAGCAAATATGACGAGAATGACCCCAACGGTATGCAAAAGCGCGTCAGCAAAATGTTGACACGCATAGATATGCCAACGATTATGTTCTTCCTCGGTATTTTGATGGCTGTCGGTTGTCTACAGTCTATTGGCGTTTTAACAACATTCGGAGAAGAGTTAAATAGCTGTACCAACGGCAACCACTATCTTGTCACAGGCATCATCGGCGTGCTGTCGTCTATCATGGATAACGTGCCACTCGTTGCAGGTTGTATGAATATGTATCCTGCACAACCTATTGGAGACTTCTCTGTTGACGGCATATTCTGGCAGCTTCTCGCCTATTGTGCCGGTGTCGGTGGATCTATCTTAATCATTGGCAGCGCAGCAGGTGTTGTTATCATGGGACTTGAGAAGATGACATTTGGCTGGTATATGCGCAAGATTTCATGGGTAGCTTTCTTAGGTTATCTTGCAGGCATAATCTATTATTGGTTGGAGCAAACTATTATCATGGCAAGATAATACACTTTACACTTCACTAAAAAACGTCTCCATAATAGTGGCTGGAGACGTTTTTTTATTGATATTCTCATAAAACTATATTACATCAACAATCTCAGGATGCGCAAGTTTGACCTTCTTAGGCAACTTCTTCACAACCTCTGAATAGCTATGACGAATTAAAGATTTCACAAATCTCGAACCGATATTTGCATCCAAACGGAACTGTATCCAATACTTCTTATTCCAATGCCATGCCGACTCGATTTGTGAATACTCATCCTTCAAATCCACTGCGTAGTCAGGATTACATTTCAGTACCAACGTATTATCTCTTTCAAGAAAAAAGCACGCAAAAATCCTGCCGCACACTCTCAGCAGTAAACAATCATCGCCAAAAGCCATATCCTCAGTAGCTAACGGCAACGACAAGCAATATTCTCGAGCTGCTTCAATATCCATTGGTTAAAATCTATACATCAGAATATTATATGCAAAAATAGGCAAAATATTATCAAAATCAATCGTTTCACACAAAAATTGCATCTAAAAGGATCTTAAATTATGACATTCATGTCACCGACATATAATAATTAGCAACTCACAACACGATAATGTCCAAAAATTGATGTACCTTTGCAATATAAACCACAATAAAATATGAGCAACGCATACAATTCAAATAGAAGTAGACGCAAAAAAAAATCTAAATTCTCACCAATGACAGCGGCTATTACCGCCGTTGTCTTAGTCATATTCTTTATATTCTCAGCATGGCGTTCATCCACCACTGAACAAAACGACGAGCAAACTTCAACTGATTCACAATCAATCAATGCGCAAGAATTATTACAAGTAAAATTGCCGGACGAATTACCGTCAATAATCAACGATTATACAGGCTTCACCGTATCATTTAACTCCGTTCAGCACGTGCCAAACTATGTAGCATGGGAGCTAACCGGCGAAGAAGCAAACGGGACACTACCACGAGAGTCAAACTTTACGGCTGACGATAACATATTGGGTTGCGCATCATTAGACGACTATCGCAACTCAGGCTATGACAGAGGGCACATGGCGCCTGCCGCAGATATGAAATGGAGCGCAAAAGCAATGTCAGACTGCCATTACCTTACAAATATCTGTCCACAGACACACAAGCTCAACGCCGGAGCGTGGGCCACACTTGAAGACAATTGCCGAATGTGGGCTAAACGTGACAGCGCAATTATAATCATTTGCGGACCGATATTAGGCGATGAAATTACGACACGCATCGGCAAGAACGAAGTCACAGTGCCTGAGAGATTTTTCAAAGTCGTTCTCGCACCTTATGCCAATCCTCCACGCGGCATCGGATTTATCATGACTAATCACACAGTGGTCGAAGGTGGCGTCCAAACAACAGCGACCACCATTGATGATGTCGAAGCTGCCACAGGATACGACTTCTTCTACGCCCTACCCGACAGCATCGAAAATGAAATCGAAAGCCAGTGCAACTACCCATATTGGCAATATAAAAAGTGAACATTATGATTCAGCATATAGCAGAAAACGACACAATATGCGCCATATCAACACCTCCTGGCGTTGGCGGTATCGCTGTTGCACGTATCAGCGGACCAAAAGCAATCGAAATAGCAGATAAATGTTGGCAGGGACACAAACTCGCTGACACAAAAGCAAATACAGTAAGATACGGCACCATCACAGACAGTCAAGGCAATCCACTTGATGATGGTGTCGCAACAATTTTCCGTGCACCCAAATCATTCACCGGAGAAGACACCGTCGAGATTTCAGTCCACGGCTCACGTTGGATTCAACGCGAACTGATAAACACACTCATCGCCAAAGGATGCCGACTCGCCGAGCCCGGCGAATTCACTCGTCGCGCCTTCATTTCAGGCAAAATGGACTTGGCACAAGCCGAAGCCGTTGCCGACATGATAGCATCATCATCCCGAGCCGCTCACCGAATTGCCATCAATCAAATGCGCGGCAAATTCTCCAACCGCCTATCCGAGCTCAGAGACAAACTGCTCGAACTCGCCTCATTAATGGAGTTAGAACTTGATTTTTCTGAAGAACACGTCGAATTTGCATCACGCCAACGACTACGTGAAATTGCCACAGCTATAAGCCATGAAGTAAGCAAACTTCACAACACATTCAATGCCGGCACAGCAATACGCGACGGCATTCCAGTGGCAATTGTCGGAGCTACAAACGCCGGTAAATCATCCCTACTTAATGCCCTCGTCGGCGATGACCGCGCAATCGTCAGTGACATACACGGCACAACACGCGACATCGTTGAAGACACTATCGAAATCGGTGACTACCTATTCCGATTCATGGACACAGCCGGATTAAGACACACAGACGACAAAATCGAAGCTATCGGCATTGACCGTTCAATCCGCGCAGCACAACGCGCCCGCATTGTCATCTTAGTTATTGATGCATCAAGTGCCACACCAGACAACATCAAGCAAATGATACCGTGGCAACAACTCGACAACGACACATCTGTCATTATCGCGCTCAACAAATCAGACCTGCCACGCACATTCACTGACAAAGACCTGACAGAACTAACACAACACATCTCAAACAACATCACAACCGTAAACATCTCGGCAACAACAGGAGATGGCATAGACAACATCCGCAAAGCGCTGACAGACAGCATTGACAAAAGTAGCGCATCAGAGAGCGACATTCTAATAACAAACGCCAGACACGCACAAGCATTAGGCTTAGCCCTTGATTCAATACAACGGGTAATAATAGGCTTAGACATGGAACTCTCAGGCGACTTTATAGCCCAAGACATCCGCGAAACAATTCAACATCTTTCAGATATACTTGGTCAAATATCTGATACCCAAATACTTAGCTATGTATTCTCACGGTTCTGTATCGGCAAATAATGCACTATAAATAGAACATATTATTTTTCACCCTGACTTTGCAATTTATTCTTGACTCACAACATCATTTGTAAACACCTTAGAATGACAGTAAAGTAGCTTATGATGTTATCACTGATCTTAGTTATAAATTCCCTATATTGAGTAAAATCCTTGTCGATTATGGATATTGGGGTTCTCTTGCAGATTGGACATATGATAAATTCGGATGGATAATGTAGGCCGTCCTACGTCCGATGAAAGTCCTTCTAAATTTTCAGTCATTCCTAAACGATGGATAGTAGAACGCACATTCTCTTGGCTTGAAAATTACAGAAGGATTGCAATAGATTGTGAATACTCCTCTGAATCTGCTGAAGCGAGTGCGAGTCTCGATCATACAATTCATGCTTTATTGATTTTTCAAATAAATTCAAAACAGTTCCTATAATTTGCAAGTTACGACTATATCATCCCAATTTTATATAAACGCAAAATTGTATTTGGAACAGCACGTTATTGTTATGTAACAGCAATTAGTTTGTGAAACTGGGCAAGATGTACTATCTTTGTTGTCGCTAACACTTAAAACTAATAGTTATGAAACTTATTCCCGGAGTATATGAAACGCTGGTGAGTGCGGCTATAGAAAGAAAACTCGCCGAGATGCCTACCGATAAGTACTTTATTAAAAAAGTTGATATCGATAGCGCAGAGTCGTGCAAGATGCTCTCTGACTATCTCGCTGATGTTGTCTGCGATATTCTTAAGAATTATTTTAGGCAACAAAATCCGTCAAAATCAATCTCTGCGCAGGTTGAAGTGGTGAATAGAGTGCTGCAATTCATCGAGTCGGAGTGGAAAGATGATGATGTCCTTACAGCTGATTTCCAAATTAGCGAAAAAAGTAAGCTACAATTCCTTCGCGGTATTTACAGCAAGGTTGGTTACACTGATGCTCAGTTGGAAGAACAAGCTAAAAATCATCCCATTTCCGGTTACCGTGTGAGCAGCTTGTTCACCGGTGGTAACGACATTTCTATTGACGATGAAATTAAACGTGACATCCAGACTGCTGACAGTATAGATTTTGTCGTGTCGTTCATAAAATTTGAAGGCATAAGGTTAATTTATCAAGACCTAAAAGATTTCTTAGCTCGTCAAGGAGCTAAACTCCGCATATTAACCACTACATATATGGGCGCAACTGATCCCAAGGCAATAAGGAAATTATTCGCCCTTAAAGAGTTCGGTGATGTGCAAATTCGTGCCTCTTTCAATAACAGCCAAGAACGGTTACACGCCAAAGCGTATATATTTTACCGCAATAATGGTTTCGACACGGCGTATATCGGCTCAAGCAATCTTTCTCGCTCGGCATTGACAAAGGGTTTGGAGTGGAATATGCGTATCACTTCTATCGAAAATGCTCATATTATCAATAAGACGAAAGCGACCTTCGATAGCTATTGGAACAGCGATGACTTTGAAGCTATTGACGCCGAAGCCCAACTCTCCGCTTTTGAAAACGCTATTTGGCGCCATCGACACAGCACTGCTGATGCCGGTACGGACGAGTCTCAATATGTTATCCGCTTCGAACGAAAAATTCATCAAATCAAGGTGCTCGAAAAATTGCAGTTTGAGCGTAATAATGTCCACTCCTATAAAAATCTTATAATTGCCGCAACAGGCACAGGTAAGACTGCCATTTCTGCTTTCGACTTCAAAGATTTTAGCAAGGTCGTTCGGCGCCAGAAAGGCAGAAAAGCTCGTTTGCTATTCATTGCTCATAGAGAAAAGATATTGAAACAAGCGCGGGCAACATTCAGGTCTGTGATGGTAGACGCCAATTTCGGAGAAATATGGTCAGGCCGTACTATCCCCGGCATCCGTGGCAATATTGACCAGTTGTTCATAACCATTCAAACGCTAAACAATAGATGGGACGTCTTTGATAGACTCGGAAAAGATTATTATGACTATATTGTAATTGATGAGGTACATCATAGTCAAGCCGGCTCATATCGCGAAGCGTTTACTCGATTCTCTCCCGAAATATTTGTTGGTCTCACAGCCACGCCGGAACGTATGGATGGCAAGGAGATAAAGCCTGATTTCAATAACCGTTTCGCGGCTGAGATAAGACTCCAAGAGGCGCTTGACCAGCGGTTGCTCTCGCCTTTTGATTATTTTTGTATCACTGACGATAGTGTAGACCTTTCTATTGTGCCTTGCCGAGGCGATACTTACGATAACGCGAAACTTATGGCGTTATATAAGATGCAAAATGTGCAACGTTTTAGTCTAATACAACGTGCACTTGAAAACTATGTCACTGCCCCACGCGAGTGTAAGGCTGTCTGTTTCTGTGCAGGCATAGAACACGCCGAGATGATGGCTGAAATGTTTACCTCTGTCGGTTATAAAGCAAAGTCTGTCACTTCTCGCAACAGCGCGGATATTGATATTGTCTCCGCACAATTGGCTCGTGGAGAAATAAACTATCTTTGTGTAGCCGATATTCTTAATGAAGGTATCGACATTCCTGAAATTGACACGATCTTATTCCTGCGGCCTACCGAATCGCTCACCGTATTCCTTCAGCAATTGGGACGTGGATTACGCCTTGCTGATGGTAAAACATGTCTCACAGTCCTTGATTTTGTCGCTCAAGCTAATAAAAGCTATAATTACGAGCGCCGATTTCGTGCTCTTGTTGGCAGAACGACCAAGAGTATCGCTAATGAAATTAGAAGTGGATTTAAATTCTTGCCTCGCGGTTGCTCTATAACTATGGAGCACCAAGCTCAGGAGTTCATACTCCAAAATATTCAAAATGCCATATTCAACCGACGCCGATTGATTCAAGAGGTGATACTATTTGAGCAAAACACGGGACAGTCGCTAACGCTACAAAATTTTCTCGATAATTTTACACTCGATATACGCACCATCTATAAAGTCCCGGGGTCTTGGGCTCGCCTTAAGCATCTTGCCGGGATAAGTGTAAATTCGTTTGATCCCGATGCTCGCTATACAGATCTTTTAGAAGGTGGTTTGGCAAGGCTGTATCATACTAATAGTTACGACTATTTACAGTTCCTGCGGTCTCTGTTAGCAAACGACTTTCGCGTTGACTTAAAGAGTGAACGTGAGAAGAAGTTTATGCTCATGTTTTACTATACAATCTGGCTTAATACCCTCAATAAGGTGAACACGGAGTATTCTAAATCGTTTGCTTCGATAGATGAAGCCATAGCCTCACTTCGTGAACAGCATTGGATGATTGAAGAACTGCAGACCTTAATCGACATACGTCTTTCTTCTCTTAGCAAGGCAACTCGCTGGTTTGAAGTCGCCGATGGTTCTGAAATCGAGCTTTATGGCTGTTATTCTGCAGATGAAATACACTTGCTGCTTGAAGGTAGACCCGGCCGTTGGCAAGTGTTAGGCACACAATACAACAACGATAAGAAATTTGCTATGGTTTTTGTCACTCTCAATAAATCTGACAAGGAATACTCTCCATCCACGCTATACGAGGACTATGCCATTTCGCAGTCGCAATTTCACTGGCAGTCTATGAACAAGACTCGAACTGAAAGCCCGGAAGGTCAACGCATAATCACTCAGAGAAATAACGGTTGGAAATACATTCTCTTTGTGCGCGACTCAAAGGCTGACGAGTTTGGAAACACCAATGGATATTATTGTTTAGGACCGATGGATTTCAATTCCTGCCATGGCGAATGTCCAATGAATGTTGTCTGGGATATGCACGAACCGATACCCGGCTTTATTTTGGAATCTGCA
>CAYYAA010000048.1:0-15682 GCA_964469875.1 uncultured Bacteroides sp. | reverse complement strand
TCGGCTTCGGAAGACGTTCATAGTAGCGCGAAATCTCGATTTGTTCGCGGTTTTCAGTAACCTCTTCGAGATTGTCATTGAGAGATGCGAACTCTTGCAACTTCTTATCGAGGTCCTCTTTCATTTGTCCGGCTATTTGGTTTGCACGTTTTGCAATAATGCTGACCGTTTCATAGACATTGCCGGTGTCTTGTGAGAGTTCAATCATGTCACGAGTGACAGTATTGAGCGGAGCGTTGGTTTTCTTATAGTCCATGATTATATTATAGCTGAGATAGTTATCTAATTAATTATTACGTTAATCGGTAACGTATTTACTTGCGATTTTATAAATATTTTCCGCTTCTTGACGGTTAGGGCTGTCCGGATAATTGTTGATGAACGAATAATATTCATCAATAACTTCGCGGAAGCGGTCAGACTTGCGTTCATCTACGCTCATGTTAGCTTCTTGATAGCGAGATTTCAGCACCAACAATTCCAAGTCTTCTTTATACTTTGAATATGGGTAGTCTTTGATTGCATTCTTTGCTACAACAACAGCGCTCTCATAGTTATTGCCCATATAAGTACCGAGGTTATAATAGAGCTGTGCGTTCTGCAGCTGTTTAAGAGTCAATTTATCTTGCAACTCGAAGATTGCATTTTGAGCGATAGAAACTTTATCGCTGCGAGGGAAGTAATCGAGAAATCCTTGCAACTCTTCGATTGCTTTCATTGTATCTGTTTGGTCAAGTTGAGCCTCGGGCGAGTCAAGATAGTAGCCATAGCCACAGAAGAATCTTGACAGCTCAGCATACTTGCCTTTGGGATAGCGAGTATAGTATCTTTTAAACGTAGCACACGAATTCACATAGTCCTTGTTCTCATAATAGCTCATAGCGAGCAAGTAGAGAGATTCTTCAGCTTTTTCAGACCCTTTAAAAACGGTAATACAGTCTTGCAGGATAGTTGATGCTTGTGTATAGCGTTTTTGTTCATAAGCGCGTTTAGCGTAATCAAACTTGTAGTTGTAATCATCGCTTTTCTGTACGCGCTGATACTCGCCACAAGAGGCAAACATCACCGCTAACAAGGTCATTAGAATAATTCGTTGCATATATTTGGTATAGTACAATAGTCTGTTTTTAATACTTTAGTTTGCAAAGTTAGCAATTTTGAGCCAAAATGCACTACATTATGTAATTTTTAGACGAATTTGTTAAATAATTAACATTAATTTAACCGTCAAACAGACTGAGAGGTGACTACATTACGTTCAAGACCTGTTCTTTAATTTGTTCGAGCTCGTCTTTCATCATGACAACGAGTCGTTGCATATCGGCTTGATTGCTCTTAGAACCGAGAGTGTTAATCTCACGGCCCATTTCTTGTGCTATAAAGCCGAGTTTCTTGCCTTGACCGGGCTCGCCGGAGAGTGTCTCCATGAAGTATGATAAGTGTTGAGCCAAACGTTGTTTTTCTTCATTGACGTCAAGTTTTTCAATGTAGAAAATCATTTCTTGTTCAAGTCTGCCTTTGTCATATTCGACAATAGAAATTTTGCTGAGGCCTTCCTCGATGCGTGCTTTAATTTTCGGGACGCGCTCATTCTCATATTCTGCGATTTGCTCTAACAAGTTGGCTATTTTGCGGATACGGATTGTAAAGAACTCTTCGAGCTTGATACCTTCAGCACGGCGATAGTCCATTAGTTTATTAACAGCCTCCTCAGTAGCCTTAGTCAAAGCCTCAATCTCCTCATCGGCAGCGTCCTCATCGAGGTCAGTGCGCAATGTATCGGGGAAACGCAGCAATACGCTATACCAATCATCAGGACATTTAATGCCGAGCACCTCAGATGCATAAACGACTTGACGCTTATAAGCCGCGAGTGCGCTTAGGTTCAGCTTTGCAGGAGCTTCGCCACCCAGCGTCTCAACACTAACAGACATGTCAGCTTTACCACGTTGCAGTCTTTTAGCAACGAGATTACGCAAACTCAATTCACTGCCTCTGTAAGAACCCGGCACGCGAGTGTTTAAGTCCATCTGTTTTGAATTGAGAGACTTAATTTCAACAGTGATTTTTTTATTGAGAACTTGGACGGTAGATTTACCGAATCCTGTCATTGAAAATAGCATGATACAAATGTATTTATCGGTTTATGAAATACAGAATGCAAAATTACTCATAAAATCCGACTTTCTATCCGTATATAAGTGTAAAAAACACAAAATGATTATAAAAACAACAGCAATTAACAATGTGGTCAGAGTCAATGTCACTGCAATGACGTATTTGTTAAACATTTAACAATATTGGCACAAAATATCTTTGCAAGCATCATTTTGTACATTTAATATTTTTGTGTAATTTCGCATGATAATTGTAGAAGATGAGGACAGCGTGGCTTATATTTCGCGCATTTGCGGTAGTAATTTTACTTATCGGCATCATTGTGCCGGTAGGCTTATATATTACCCTATCCACAAGTTGGGCTCAAGAGAAACTTTGTTCCATCGCCGAAGAGGAGCTGTCAGAGTTGCTTGCCACTGATGTTGAGATAGGGCGCGTGATGCTACACCCATTCAACCGCATCTCTATCAGCGATGTAAAAGCTAAAGATAGCTATGGTCAAACGGCGTTGGCTGTCGATAAGATTGACGCTGCTTTTGAATTGCGCCACTTTTTAACCACGGGACACACTATCATAGACTACGCATTAGTCGATGGCGCAAAAATGCGTCTTTACAAGGAGACACCTAAATCAAAGCTCAATATTGCGGACATCATCGAGCGTCTAAAGTCTGACAATGACGACAACAAGAAGTCGGATATTGACCTCAAAATCAATACTATCGTATTACTAAGAACGTCTATCAGCTATGACGTATTGTCTGAGCCAAACAAGCCGGCAGGCGTATTTGACAAAAACCATATTTCTGCTAACAACGTACATCTCAACGCATACATTCCCAAGATAGGTAAAGACACATATAACGCTCAAATTGAGAGGTTTGGCTTTACCGAGAAGAGTGGTTTCACACTTGAGAATCTCAGCGCTACGGCAGACATTAATAATGACTATATGAGTTTGTCGGGACTGTCTGTCGAATTGAATAATTCGCGCTTAGCATTTAAGCCCATAACCATAGATTATAGTGATTTAAAGCACTTTACAGACGCTTTTGACAACAGCAACACGTCTATTGCGACGGAGAGCGACTGCTATATCTACCTGCCTGACCTCAGTGCTTTCGTACCTGAGTTTGAGCAGATAGACCGCATATTTGATATTGACTTGGCAGCTAACGGGTCTAAATCGAGTATCAATCTCGACAAGTTGGCAATCATAGACCGCAAAGACAGCCATACCGCAATCGTAGTGCAAGGATACGTCTCTAACTTCAATAGTGTAGACAGTATGCTCTTTGATTTGAAGAAGTTGCACATAAGCGCAAACGGTAGCGAGGTAGCTAATGCCGCGGCAAAGTTATTGCCAAAGAAAGCGTCTGAGACATTAACTCGTCTTAATCAATTAAGCATTGACGCGACCTGTAGCGGCTATCTTTCCTCTGCGACTGCCGACTTAAACGTAAAAAGTACAGCAGGAAACATTGCCGTTAAAGGCTCGTTTGCAGCTTTGGACAGTATGCGCAACATCTCATTTGAAGCAGATGCTACATTAGACAATCTCAACATCGGACAGATAATCGGTGACAGCAAGTTTGGCGCAGTCAGCGGCAAAACAAACCTTAACGCCGACATTCGCCACAAAGTCGTTTCTGGTGAAGCTGATGTGCAGATTGACCGCATAAGCTACAACGGTTACACATATCAAGACATCGCCATTTCAGGTGATACAGATGGATACCAGCTAAACGCTACACTGTCAATTGATGATCCGAACATAACATCAGACCTCAGCACGTTTATTGACTACAGCTCTGTGATGAAAGCCATATCGCTTAATGGCTATCTGTCAGGTATCAACTTGAATGAGTTAGGCATAACACACACTCCCGGCACTCAGATTTTCAGTTCAAATATAGACATTGACCTTGCGGCATCAAATATCGACGACATTACCGGCACAGCTTCGCTGTCTAACTTGTCGATTATGAATGATGAAGGCAATGACTTACATCTCAAGCACTTCGATATTGAGCTTGCGCCAAATGCGCCAATGCCCGAAATTACGCTAACATCAGATATCGTTAACGGTTCGATTGAAGGTCCTTACAAGTTCAGCACCTTACCAAATGCCATTAAGCAAATCGCGGGTATAATTATGCCGTCACTGCTTCCGGGCTATGATACGTCAATTTATGCTGATGCCGATGCGCAACTTATCAACAACTTCAACTTTGACTTCACGATATCTAACGCAGACGAATTTGCCGAATACTTCAACCTGCCAATACAGATTATCTATCCTGTGACAATCTCAGGCGAGGTTAAAGAAATGAACAAATATTTCAGAGCTAACATTGATGCTCCCTACTTACAACAGAATGATAAGATAATTGAGAACACCTCGCTATATATCTACGGTGATGCCGCGAACCAATACGGCATGGTCTATGGCACGACACAAATGCCGACCAAGAAAGGGCCTATGACATTAATACTCGGTCTTAACGGCTCAAATAACCGCCTTGACACGGACTTGAAATGGCACATTGACCGCAAGATACCGCTAAACGGTGACTTCTCACTCTCTACACTCTTCAGCCGCGATGATAATGACAATATATGCGCTGACATCAATTTCAACCCCGGAGACATCACCTTTGGCAACGAGACGTGGCGCATAGCAACATCTCACGTCAAATACACACCCGAAGCTATCGACATCGACAACTTTGAGTTGGCAGGTGACACTCAACAGATACGCATCAACGGTCGCATCGCAGACACCGAGGACGACAAGCTCGAAGTGTCACTCAACAATGTTGACCTCATTGCAATCTTTGAAACGCTTGAGATAGACAAAGCGCTCATCAGCGGTCGTGCGACAGGCACAATTTATGCAGGACAGCTCTATTCCAAAGACCCGCAAATCAACTGCGATAAACTCCACGTTGAGAATATAGGCTACAACTACTGCACACTCGGCAATGCCGATATAAAAGCTGCATGGCTCAATGACAAGCAAGCATTTCAACTTGACGCTGACATCACAGAGCCGGGAGGCGAAAAGTCGCGCATCTACGGCTGCATTTTCCCTAACAATGAGGCACTTGACATAAACTTTGATGCTAACCACGTCAAGATTGGCTTTATGCGGCCATTCATGGAGGCTTTTGCATCAGAGGTTGACGGATATGCTTCAGGACACGCCAGACTATTCGGCACGTTTAAATACATCGACATGGAGGGCGATATACTCGCGGAGAATCTGCGCGTAAAAATTGACTTTACAAACACATACTACACCGCTACAGACAGCATACACATTAAGCCGGGCATCATCAACGTGCCAAATGTCACACTTCATGATGTCAACGGCAACACAGCACGTCTCAACGGCAAGGTATGGCACAAATACTTCAAAGAGCCAAGTTTCGACTTCAAAATCACCCAAGCGCGCAACTTCCTCAGTTATAACACGACATCACGTCAGAACCCCGACTGGTATGGCACAATCTACGGCAATGGCTCGGCTTCAATCACCGGAGAGCCGGGTGTGGTCAATATTGGTGTAAAAATGTCTACTGCCCCAAGTTCGACCTTTACATTTGTGCTTTCAGATATGATAGAGGTTGATGACCTTGCCTTCATAACATTCCGCGACAAGACACCTAAAGATGAAACTGCCGACAATGACAACAGCGATATTCCTGCCATTGTACGAGCATTCCAAAATAAGAAGGTGTCAACAAACACCGACTCGCCATCCGTCTACAATATGGACTTGCAAGTTGACATAACTCCGCAGGCTCAGATGATACTTGTCATGGACCCCGTAGGCGGCGACCGCATAAAAGCAAACGGCACCGGCAACCTGCGCATGACCTATGGCTCTGTGGACAATGACCTGCGCATGTATGGCACATATACGCTTGACCAAGGTAGCTATAACTTTACACTGCAAGATATCATCATCAAGGACTTCACAATTAAGTCAGGCAGTTCAATAACATTCCACGGCGACCCATACTCGGCACAGCTCGACATTGATGCCGTATATGCAGTAAATGCCAACCTCAGTGACCTTGACGAATCATTCACACAAGACAAAGACCTCAACCGCACAAACGTGCCTGTGCACGCGTTGCTGCAAGTGAGTGGCGATATGCGCCAGCCTGACATCTCATTTGACCTTGAATTCCCTACCCTCACCAGCGACACCTATCGCAAGGTCAAGAGTATCGTCAGCACCGAGGAGATGATGAACCAACAAATCATTTACCTATTGGCTCTAAACCGCTTCTATACGCCTGAATATATGGGCTCAACGACAAACCACAACGAGCTGTTCTCTGTGGCATCATCAACCGTTGCCAGTCAATTAAGCAATATGTTAGGCAAACTGAGCGACAACTGGAGCATTGCGCCAAACCTGCGCAGTGACCGCGGCGACTTCTCTGACGTGGAAGTTGACCTCGCGCTGTCAAGTCGCCTGCTAAACAACCGTCTGCTCTTTAACGGCAACTTCGGCTATCGCGACAAATCTCTTAACACCAACCAGTTTGTTGGTGACTTCGATATTGAATACCTCCTCAACAGCCGTGGCACATGGCGTTTGAAAGCATACAACCGCTATAACGACCAGAACTACTACCTGCGCACCGCAGCGACCACACAGGGCGTTGGCATCATGCTCAAACGTGACTTTGACGACATATTCTCATGGACAAGACCACTGCTGCCGCGCAAGTCAAGCAGCAAAGCCGCAGACACTGACACAATAGTGACCGTGCCCACTGTGCCGGCAGTCCAAACCGCTACGCCGACAGACACCACCACAACAACTGACGCCACACCTGATTGGTTGATTATCAAATAAGAGCATAGGACGCAGCTTGTCGTTATCAGAAAAAATCGCTAACTTTGCAACCGTTTTTGAGTTTGCAATTTTAGGGTATAAACACAATCTATGAAGTCAGAAGTAACATCTATTTTCAACAAAGTATTCACGACCAAATCCAAGTTAAAGCGCGACCTCGCCATGCTCGCCGTGCCTATTTTCATTGAGACGCTGCTCATGATGGCACTCGGCGCAGTTGACACATTCATGCTTTCGCGCCACTCCGATGCCAGCGTTGCTGCTGTCGGTTTGGTCAATCAGATTATAAACTTCTGTTTTCTCATATTTGAAGTAATCAATCTCGGCACATCGGTGCTGTGTAGCCAATATATCGGTGCGGGATTAAAGCATAAGATGGAGCGCGTAGTCGGCGTTTCACTCATCGTCAACTTCATCTTCGGCATCATCATAAGCAGTGTGTTATTTTTCTTTGCAGAGCCAATATTGCACGCAATGGGCCTGCGCGGCGTGATGTTCGATGAAGGTCTCGGATATATGCGCATCGTTGGCGCAGGTGCTTTCGTTATGTCAGTAGCCATGACACTCTCAGCGACTCTGCGCGCCAATGATAAGGCGTACTATCCAATGCTTGTCATCGCAATCGTCAACATTCTCAATGTCACCGGTAATTATATGCTCATCTTCGGTAAATTCGGAGCGCCGGAGTTAGGCGTAAACGGTGCGGCAATATCCACCGTAGCATCGCGCACAATAGCTACTGTCATTTTAGCTGTTATCGTTTTCCGCACAACAATCTCACGTTTCCCGACAGAAATCTTCCATAAATTTCCACGTGTCGAGTTGCAGCAACTTTTGCGCATCGGTCTACCTTCTGCGGGAGAACAAATGTCATATTCATCATCTCAACTTGTCATTACATATTTCATCAATATGCTCGGCATGGAGGCAATGGCGACACGCACCTACTGTGTCAACATCGTCATGTTCGGCTACCTCTTTTGCATAGCCATAGCACAAGGCGGCGCAATCTGCATCGGCCACCTTATCGGCGCCGGACGACAAGAGAGTGCATTCATCTTAGGCAAATATGTGATGAAAAAATCCATTATCTTCACAGTGGCTATTTCGCTGTGCATCGCCATAAGCGGGCCGTTCATCATGACATTGCTCACCGACAATCCCGTTATCATCGGGCTTGCCACAACGATACTTTGGATAGACGTAGTGCTTGAATTTGGACGTCCTACCAACATTTTTGCTTGCAACGCATTGAGAGCTGCCGGAGACGTCAACTTCCCATTCTATGTCGGCGTTGTTGTCCAGTGGAGCATTGCCGTCTTTGCATCATACTACCTCGGCATCGTTGCCGGCTTAGGGCTCATCGGTATGTGGTGGATGTTTGCCCTTGACGAGAATATACGCGGCATAATCTTCATCCGCCGCTGGTACTCCGACAAATGGCGCAACAAGGGCTTCACACACATTTAAGTTTATAAAATAAGGAGGAACCTCACACATGCAAGATTCCTCCTTGTTTATGAAAGTTAGGTAATAACTTTATGAACGGTTAGCTTGTTCTTCTTCAAGCCATGCCGCAATTTCATCATCAGACATTGTCATAACAACATCGCTTGTCAAGTCTTCACCTGCCATTGAGGTCACAGGACCGGCATCTTGGCTTAACGATTCATTTTTCTTTTTGTACTCAGACATCAAACGAGATTGCTGTCTAATTGCGCTACAAATGGTAGGGTATATTTTACAGAAACCTGCAATCTGTTTGTTAGCATTTTTACGCTCTTTGTTGCCGAGCGGAGTTGCATCAATGATAATTTGATCTGCATTTTCAGTAAGAGAGAATGCCAACTTTTCTGTCCAGAGAGTAATTTCTAAGACATAATTCAAGCCATTTAATGATTGCTCGGCAGCACGTTTACTGGGAGCAAGTTCATTTGTGCGGATGTTAACCGGAGCGAGGATAGTGTCACCCTTAGTTGAGTTGTAGACCTTACGGATTTCATAAAGAGGCACACTGTCAGGCATAGCCTGAATCATAGCATAGAAAGAGTCTGCATAGTTGTACATGAGATTCAGTTTCTCATATTTGCTATCATCAACGCGAGAAGGTGAATCCCATTTAATACTTTCAATCTTTTCAAGCAGGGTCATCTGCTTTTTCTCTTCTTTTGATTTCTTTGCTTCCATACCAAAAGGCACGCACAAAGCAATCAGCACAATGATTAATAGAATTTTTTTCATAGTTTTGTTATTAATTTGAGTTATTAATTACCATATTATAAGTGACATTCAGGTTCTTACCGTCTTTGACGATTTCTTTTTCCCAGCTTTTGTGACCGTCAATACCGCCCTTGTCATTGATTTTTTCAGCAACAGTAAACTTCACGGTACCGCCATTAGCGACATATTCTGATAAGTCTTCAGGCAAGAACAATCTGTATTCATCATTTTTGCCGGGCAATTTGCGAGCGACCTCAACTTTTTTGTATTTATCGTGTTTAAACTCGACATAAAGTTTTGGTGACTTCATCGCACCCTTCTCACCGGTAACATGAAGTGACAAGTGATAGCATTTTTCATATTTCACGCGCAGTTTATTAACGGACTCGATGGTTGCGGAGGCTGAAGGAATATCCAAATCGACAAACAGTTTTGAAAGTTCAACCAACTTATCAATCTTCTTGCAAATATCATCACGGTCGATGAGCTTTCCACCGGTATTAATTTCGTTGCGCAAATCTTCCCACGTATCGCGTTCTTGATCGTAGGCGATACATATCTGCTTGCGCTTTCTTGCCAAAGCGACATCGGCTTCAGGATATTCTGACGCTAAAGAGTCGATGCGAGAATAGAGTGGCAAGGCATTGTCAAATTCCAACACTGCATAGTTGCGGTCTGCTTCCATCATGTCAAATGAAGGCGCAGCAATTGACATACGATATGTTATACCGCTCTTGAGCTTATCAATGTTATAATCTTTGAGATTAACCGATAGCGGTCGGCAATCGCGATGTTTAATAACAAACGGGGTATTCACACCATTCTCGCCGGGCTCCATGGTCACATAATATTCACCCTTCTCGGTGAACACATTATGCAAAACATTTTCGCAACTAAAGGTCACACTATCAAGCGGCACGGAGACAATAATGAGAGCGTAGTATGGTTGCGCCGGGTCAATACGTTCAATTTTAGTATTGGTTTTGGCCTCGACACCGTTTGTCTCCTTGCAAGACGCGACAGTCATCAAGCTAACACCGATAGTATCGTTCTCGGAACGGTCTCTATTCGGAAACAAACTGCGTTCAAGTTTAGCTTTGCGACTCTTTGCAACCGTTGACTTGGTGAGACGATGTATATCTTTATAGATAATCATCGCTCTTACCTTGCCGTTTTTATCTCCTAAAATCTCATATTTGCGAGCTTCAGATAATTTTGTTTTCAAATCTGCAATTGTAGCAAGACGCATTTGCGCGATGTTATACTCATTTTCAGGAGTGGTAATACCGCGATACAGTTCTTCAGCCTCATCATATTTCAATTGGTCGAATGCCTTATTAGCCAACACCAATTGAGCCGATGGAATGCTGACAGATATGCGATAAGAGCGATTGCCTTTCGGCGGATATACATCAGGATATTTCGACAAATCAATATTCAGAGGCTGAAAGTCAGGATGCAAAAGCGTAATAGTCTTTGCCCACATAATATCTGATGCTACAGCATGTCCATAGAATGTCGTATCTGTATTTACGGCATCTGTTTTAGGACCGGCTTGACCGTTATCAATTATTACCAATCCTTGCATTGGTTGATTAGTGACCACTTCGATAGCAGCCATGGGCTTGCGAGTACGGTCATACTCAGGATTAGTATTTTCACCCACATCCTCGATAGACTCAACGAGCATTTCACTCAGTTGAGCCTTACCGGATATAGCACATAATACTAATGCAGCAATTATGAATAGTGAGCGTTTCATTCCAAACCGTCTAAGTCATTAAAACCAAAATGTTTTTCATCATCAAGTTCAGTCCACGCACGGAGCAAGATTTGCGGTTGTTCCAAACCGAAATCCCAAACTACGAACAATCGACCTACGTCAGAATATGACGATGATGTCCAACGCTGAGTGAGTTCAACAGCATAATAGCGGTCGCGCAAGGGGTGTGCAGTAATAATGAAATCATCATCAAACTTAACCTTCAGCGAAGCAGTATTCTTGAATACCTTCTCTAATCTGCCAAGATATTGAGTTTTGTTTTGGCTTACGTATTCAAAATATTCTTGTCTGAACTTAACGCCATTATCACCTTTTTGGGTGGTGTAACGGCGAGAGCCTGTGATAACCAATACATCATCGCTGAAGAATTGTTGGAACCAAGACAAATCGCGGCTGTTATATGCTGTACACATATTTTCCATCCATTTGATGATTTTGTTGCGTTTCTCTTCGTCCATTACTTCTTCCATTTCAGACAATATCTTTGTGTATTGCTGACTTGCCATCGTTACGCAAAAGCCTACGACTGTGCCTTTGGCATCAAATTGGATTGACACCTCCTCAAGGTTGGATGATGACGGGTCTGTCGCAGAGGTGAAAGCCATTTGGATATTGCGCACCTCATATTCGTTATCAACAGTTTTAGTAACATCTTCTTGATAATAAGCAGCCACATCAGGGTCAGCCTGATATGTGCGCATGTGGTTATACTTCCACAATTGGAGAATTGCAGTTTGAGCTTCAGAGGTGATAGTTACACCTTTAAAGTCTAACTTGTCAGAGTTTGCGCTCTGCGCCTTATTGAGAATTGTAAGCAACTTTGTGGTTTGTTTCTCAATGGTGCTGCTTAGCGTTTTGTTGCCTTGCAGACCACGTCTTACTTCAAATTCCACATCGTCAACATACTCTTCGGCAAACGTTGGCAAGGCAAATGCTAACGCTAATGAAATAGCTAAAATTACTTTCTTCATATTCATTATATTATCTTCTGAACCATAATTTAGGAGTATAATCACTTAGATTTTGACCTGTCGCACCGTTAGAATAGTTTTTACGAGTACCGTCAGCTTTTTCCGGGCCGAGGACGACATAATGTCCATCAGCATCAGCGGCTACGATGTAGCTCGCTTTGGGATTGGCACATGACTTATATGCGCCAAAACCTTTAATCTTACGCAACTTAGTAGCATTAGACAATTTGTAAATGCTTTGAGACAAACCGGCATCTGTCAAGTCATCGACCAAAACTTCAAAAGATGTCTTTGTGCTCGCAGCTGCGGCTGTCGTGGTTGTTGTTGCAGCAGCGGCTGTTGTGGTTGTGGTTGCAGCAGCGGCTGTAGCAGTCTCGGCTACTTTCTTAGTTTGTGCAGCCGCAGCCGGTTCAGCCGGTTCGACAGCCTTTGATGTTTCAGCAACTTCTGCCTTTGCTTCAGACTGTTCGGCGACAACAGCCTTTGACTCTGCAACTTCGGTAGGAGCTTCAGCCGATGTTTCCTCTACAGATACAGCCTCAGCAGACTCTTCAACGGAAGCAGCTTCGGTTGGTGTTACTTGGGCAACAGCGACTTCGGCAGAAGCGGTTTCAGCCGGAGCTTCTTCAACGGCAGGAGTTTCAGTGACAGTCTCAGCTACAGCTACCGATGCAGATTCTGCTTTTGGCGTTGCTGCGGTTTCCGGTTCGGCTTCTGTATCTGAGCCTTCTTTAAATTTGACAGTAGCAGTCTCAGTCCAATCGCTATGCGACATGATTTCTTTGTTCTCAGCCGGGGTTTTAATCAAGTCGTTTACATTAGCATAAATGAACGAGTCGTATGTGCCATATTGTTTATTTTCAATTCTGAGTACGATTGAAGCACGCTGAGGCTCAGCCAACATTTCTTTACCGGCCGGTATCTTTACAAATTCCTCAGTAACAAGCGTGTTTATAATGTCTTTCAAAGCCGCAATAGCTTCCTTATCAGCTTCTTCGCGCGATTTCTTTCCTGTTGCTTCGCCAAATACTATACTTTCGTCATCTTTAGCTTGTTTTTTGATGGTACTTCTCTCCGCTGCAGTGCTTTTGACATAGACAACCTCTGCATACGATGATGCAAAAGCTGCAAGAGCTAAACCAATTAGTAAAATCCGTTTCATTATTGTTTCAATTTTTGCAAAGGAATGAATGGCGTCATTTCAGCAGTCATCGTGCCTTTGCGAGTATCAAAAATATGTTGATTCGTTTTAATTTTAATCATGTGCATATACGAACAGTCAGCGTTATGCAGTTCCAACAGCGCTACAATGTCACCATTGTCTCTGTCATAAGACACAATGCCGATGTACGGTTTCAGGTCATTTTGCGCAGCAAAGCCTGACAATTGTTTGAGCGACACGCTGAGACTTTCTTTCTTGCGATTATATTTTTCAATCTCAACATCCAACATTATGTCATTGTCAATTTGCTGCGAGACAAGGAGATTGGCAAAGCTCTCAGCAGGGAATAAGGAGCTACATATCGGCGTGAATTGACCTGCTGTGTCACGATGCAAATAGACATTGGCATTGATTGCTTTTGTACGCAAAAATGCACCACGGCTAACATAAATTATAGAATCGGTCTCTGACTTCTCAAGCAATGTGTCAACATAGTGCGCAGCGGCTCTCAGCAACTGCGGAGCGGCTTTCATGTCACGGATCACCGTGTTATCGCCTTCAGGAGACTGGTAGCCTAACAGCAGTGAGAACGATGCCGGGAATTTGAGAGTACACACCTCGCGACCGTTTTTCTGCCACGTGACATTATAGAGTTTGCGATTGGCATAGCCCATAGCAAACGACACCGTCGTATCTGCCAAATTTAATTGCACGGCTTTGAGGAAGCTGCCACGACATTTTACGTCAAGGTCTTCAAGCAACTCAGCGCGTTTGCTCTCAGCCGTCAGCGTGTACTCTAACGCCAAACGCTCGATAAAGTCATAGATAATAGAACTGCTACTACGAAGCTCGTCGCTGAACATTCTGATGCCGATTTCGGTAACAAGTCCGTCTTGCACCTTGACACGCAACGGAGACTTGACCTTTGACGACGTCATTTGGTAGACACTATCAGGTAGCGTGGCCAAGGTTGACGTAAGGCCAGTAGAAGCCGCTAAATGTTCAACCTTTATGGTGCGATAGCGCGACGATGGCCTCAACGCCTCAGAATCGAACGCATAGAGGTTAAACATTTGCAGTGACATCGCCAATACAGCGATGACCGACAACAGTTTTCGGTTAGTTAAACGCATTAAATTTCAGTACTAATTCCGGAAATAAATTTGCGTCCGCCATATTTGAACACATATTCGCCTTGTTTGAGCTTGCCGTGGCGAATAATTGCGCCTTCGATTTTGTCACCAATGCCAAAGACTTGAGTTGTGCCATTGTGCAAATCCAATTCATAAGGCTTGATGAATGTAATTTCGTAGGTGTCACCGGTCTTAACACACTCTGCACGACCGCCAAATACATACTTGCCGACTTTTTCAGAGCTTGAGCTTGCCGCGTCGGTAGCACTTGCACCTGACTTGGTGGCAGTAGCTTGTTTTGCTTCTGCGCCATTACCGATTACGGTCACCTTGCAAATCAGCGAAGTCGAATCGTTAATGACAGCTTTGACTTCTGTCTCACCTGCTTTCAAGAGCTTAACAGCTTGTTCTTGCTCATCATAGGCAGCAATATCTTGGTCGGCAGATTCCCAAGTAACAGCTTTTGCAGAATCAGTGGGCTGGAATACGGCAGCCAAAGGCACAGACTTGCCAACGGTATCAGTTAACTCAGTGTCGCTGAGCGCAACAGATACGGGCACTGTCTTGTCACCGCTGAGGGCAAACCATGCTGCGCCACCTACAACGACAACAGCCGCAATGCCGATGAACAGGCTTTTTTTGGAGCTTCCGGAGCCTTTCTTGATTGGCTGCATAGTCTTGCCACATTCGGGACACGTGAGGTTGCCGTGTTGCACATCAACTTCTACACGATAGTTCTTACAACTTTTATTAATACAGAAAGCCTTATCATTATTGGCTTGACGTTGACGTCTTACTCTATCTTGAGGCATAGTTTTAGCAGTTTAAATTTTATATGGATTATTATTTTTTATGTTATTGAGTTTATCAATTTTGAGGCATTGCCGGAGGTGTCATTGGCGGCACTGATGGCGGCATTGAAGGCGGCATAGCCGGAGCAAAGAGCGGTTGTAGCTTTGCAACTTGACCTGCGGGAGTCCATGCAGCCATACCTTGCTCCCAGACCAAAGTTTGAGCATTCAATTGACCTTGAGCCACCAATGTTTGGCACGTAGGATAATCATACGGGCCATATTGCGTACCATTTATAGCCAAGAACAATTGCAATTGCGGTGCTTGTGCCTGCGAAGGCAACGGAGGCATAGCCGGTGCACCCGGTGCAGCTGGCATCGCTGGTGCTTGCACTTGAGCTGCTTGAGCTTTTTGTTTTTCGGCTTCACGCTGCTTGTCAAGCTCAGCCAATTCATTATTATTCAAAGCGAATAGATTTGGCAAGTTCTCACCCCTACCCTCACCAAACAGCATGATAGAGTTTGTAATATCTTGCGCAGCATTTCCGGTATGGACAAATCTATCAAACTTGCGTTTATCTTCAGCCAACCAAGTGATAGCACGCAACGGATAGCCCGAATTGATTGT
>CAYYAA010000047.1:0-15858 GCA_964469875.1 uncultured Bacteroides sp. | reverse complement strand
AGATGCAATCCATTTGAAACCGGTATAGCAGTCATACATCTTGATGTTGTTGTTCTCAGCGATAGCCTTAATTGTCTCAGTGGTAACGATGGTCTTAACGATAAATTCGTTGCCGTTGAGTTTACCCATTTCGCGATTGCGAATCATGATGTAGTTAAGGAGAATCATCACGATTTGGTTACCGTTAATCAATTGGTATTCGCCTTTGCTGTCACGGATAACACAACCGATACGGTCGGCATCGGGGTCAGAAGCGACAACAAGGTCAGCGTTGACTTCTTTAGCTTTGGCGATAGCCATTGCCATTGCTGACGGATTTTCGGGGTTAGGTGATTCAACTGTGGGGAAGTCACCTGAAGGGATATCTTGCTCAGGAACGTGGATGATATTAGTGAAGCCGTAGTTCTTTAATGACTCGGGAATCAACTTAACACCTGTACCGTGGATAGGAGTGTAGACAATCTTGAGGTCAGCGTGACGTTTGATAACTTCGGGGTCAAGAGACAAGCCCTTGATGGCTGAAAGGAATGCGTTATCAATCTCTTCGCCGATAATTTGAATCTTGTCGGGATTGCCTTGGAACTTAATATCTTTAACGCTGTGAATGCGGTTCACATTGTCGATGATGTTTGTGTCATGGGGAGAAATGATTTGTGCACCGTCAGCCCAATAAGCCTTATAGCCATTGTATTCTTTGGGGTTGTGAGATGCAGTGATATTCACACCACTTTGGCATCCGAGATGACGGATAGCGAATGACAACTCAGGTGTCGGGCGGAAGCTATCAAAGAGATAAGCCTTGATGCCATTAGCTGAGAAGATGTTAGCAACAATTTCAGCAAATTTGCGAGAATTGTTACGTACATCGTGACCCACAACAACACTGATTTCGGGCAGGTCAGCAAAGGCTTCTTTGAGGTAGTTTGCCAAGCCTTGTGTAGCAGCGCCTACAGTGTAGATGTTCATACGATTAGAACCTGCGCCCATAATTCCACGAAGTCCACCGGTACCAAATTCAAGGTCTTTGTAGAATGCTTCGATGAGAGCGGTTTTATCTTCAGCGTCGAGCATTTTCTTTACTTCGGCGCGAGTTTCATCGTCGTAACCGTCGCCCAACCATACGTTGGCTTTAGCGATTACCGTGTTAAGCAGTTCGTTATTTTCCATATAAGAGTTAGTAAATAAGTGTTCTAATTATTTTAACGCAAAGATAATGATTTCATTTTATTTGTACAAAATAATTATCTCTGCGCGATAAAAACATCATTGAGAATAAACGCAATCTTTTCAGAAAAAACATTCACAAAGTTGTGAACATAAAAGTTTTTGCGTAAATTTGTCATATTAAAATTTCAATTACGACACAAATGCTCGTTACATTCGATAAACAATACCTTAAAGAGCTATATCACACCGGTAAAACATCCGAAAAAAAATACAGATTTCAGCCGGATATAATAAAGCGCTTCAGAAAGCAAGTTGACGCATTGATAGCCGCTCCAAGCAAAGAAACACTCTATCAAATCAAGTCACTTCATTTTGAATCTTTAATCGGTGACAAAAAAGGCTACTTCTCCGTTAAAGTAAATGATAAATACCGAATCGAGTTTACATTACACGAAACAAGCGATAAACCGATATTGACCATTTGCAATATTGTTGAACTTTCAAATCATTACGATTAAAATGACTGACATTCTAAATATTGATCATGAAATGATGGCTGAGAATACAAGTCCTTTCGAGCCAACTCATCCCGGTGAAATTTTGCGTGATGAATTGTTAGAACGCAAAATTTCACAAGCCAAACTCGCCAAACAGATAGGCATTGCGACATCGCTACTCAGTGAAATCATCAATGGCAAACGCGCCGTTACAACAGAATATGCTCTGTTATTTGAAGCTGCATTAGGCATTGACGCTGACTTTTGGCTGAATTTGCAAGCCAACTACAACAAGCATAAGGTTAAATCTGATGCTTCATTTATGGCACGGCTTGCCAACATACGCCGTATCGCAGTCTTATGACCTTAGGCTTTGTAGAACTCTTCAAAAGCCGAGATTGTCGCTTCGTGGTCGGCTGTGCTGCCTGTCTCGCGCACTGAGTGCATTGCCCACATCGGAGCGCCCATATCAACGCCGCGCAGTGGTATCTGTGTGGTCAAGATATTTCCTAATGTAGAGCCTCCGGCAACGTCGCTATGGTTGACGAAATACTGATAGGGCACACCTGCGCGCTCACAGAGCGTGCGGAACACTGCTGCCGAATCTGCATCTGTCATATACTTGCAGTTGGCATTTATTTTGATGCACGGGCCACCACCGACTGTCGGGTGATTGGTCGGGTCTTGTTTCTCAACGTAGTTTGGATGGACACCATGTGCATTGTCTGCCGACACCATAAACGATGCAGCAACGGCACGCATATAATCTTCATCATTGCCGCCGACACAAGTAGTGATGCGACGCAACAGATAGTCGAGCATTGGCGAAGCTGCGCCCTGCTTAGTGCCGGAGCCGGTCTCTTCGTTGTCGAAGATTGCCATCACACGAGTGCAACGGTCTGCGCGATCTGCGGTGTTGAGCAATGCTGTCAACGCGGCATGCACCATGCTCAAATCGTCAAGTCTGCCTGATGTAATAAATTCGTCATTGACACCGACAGTGCAAGCCGGAGTTGTGTCATAAAGCGACAAGTCAAAGTCGAGAATATCTTCAGGGTTAACTGACAATTGTTTTGCCACCAAGTTCAGCACAAAGTTATCACGCTCGGCGACATCGTTAAGGCGAGCGATAACGGGCAACATATCCTTCTGTTTTGATAGAGGATTGCCTTCATTCACTGCGCGGTTGTAGTGTATCGCGAGGTGTGGTATGGTCAACAAAGGACGGTCAAATTTGACCAAACGAGTTGACGGTTCGAGAGGATTGTCTGAGCGCAGAATCACACGTCCTGCGATAGACAACGGACGGTCAAACCATGTATATAGTATCGGACCGCCGTAGACTTCAGTGTTCAATTTCAGCACACCGCCATCACTGACCATTTCAGCCTTTGGCTTGATGCGGAAGCCGGGCGAATCGCTGTGGGCAGAGATGATTTTAAAGCCATCATTTGCCGCGCCGCCACCAACGATAAATGCAAAAATTGCCGAGTCATTTTTAGTCACATAACGACGGTCACCGGCTTTAAGAGACCATGCATCGCGCATATCCAAAGGCTTGAACCCGGCAGCTTCAAGACGACGTTTTACCGTTGCAACGGCATAAAAATTTACAGGCGATTCGTTAAGGAACGAAATCAAATCAGTGATGTTGCTCATAGTCTGTTATAAATTAACAGAGACCGACTTAGATGTAGTAAATCGGTCTCTTAGTTAGCATATCTTACGTGATTGAGCGCGCGTAGCACGTTGCACAAGCGCTCACTCCAATAGTGTTGGAAGTCCTCTTTAATTGAAGACAAAGCGCCGGAAATTATCTCTTCCGGGGCGTCTTTTACTGTTTCGAGGAAGTTAAAAAGGGCTTGAAAAATATCAGCCAAATCCTCAGCGATACTTGCCGCAATCGGTGTATCGGAGAATTTCATATCTTCCTCAAAGACTTCGAGATAAGTATCATCCTCACCCATTATAAACTCTACATTACGACGCATTGCTTCATAATAATCTTCATCTAATGCGTCATTGATATACGTGTCCTCAATATCCACGCTTTCCTTCAAATCTGTAGCAGCGATGTAAAGACGCGGCAACAGTTTGAGCATAGCTGGGACAAAATCGTCCCGCTGTGCCTCACGTGCATTCTCAATTGAAGAACAGTATTCATTGCACAAACCTATGAATGCCAAAGCATTCGTAGTCAAGACCGTTTGTTCAGACATAGCTATTTCTTCGCAAATTTTATTGGATACAGTTTATTATCTATAATATATTTAAAAACGCCTTGCGGCAAAAAATATGACATATCTTTACCGCGACTTATCGCGTCACGGATAAACGTGCTTGAGATGTTAACAGTCGGAGCATCAACTAACTCCATGCCGTCAACATTGCGGTCAGTCACGGGATAACCCACGCGCGGATAGACCAGCACGCCATATTGGTCAAGTATGCGCTGACTGTCCTTCCATTTGTCAAAAATTCTCCAGTTATCGCTGCCGATAACTAATTTAAAACGCTTAGAAGGGTGACGTTTGGCAAGCAAATCCAAAGTGTCAACCGTGTAGGAAGGGCGTGGCATAGATAGCTCTATGTCACAAATTTCGAGGTCATTGCCGCCTTTTACAGCCAAGCCAAGCATAGCCAAGCGTTTTAGGTCGGGCAACAGACCTTGTGCATCTTTAAGCGGGCTGTTTGGCGAAAGCGTGAGCCACACTTTGTCTACATAGCCCCACTGGCTGAGGTAGGACGCAATCATTAAGTGCCCGATGTGCACCGGGTTAAATGAGCCTCCGAATATGCCGATAGTTTCCATGGGTCTGGTTTTATTCGTTTTGTTGGAATAGGTTGAATCAATAGTTATAACATGAATTTCAGTAGTTTATCCGTGGATAAAGTCCACAAACAGTTTGTGTGTCTGTCTAATAGCGACAGATAGGTCATCATTGATAACACGCTCATCAAATTGAGGAGCAAACGACAGCTCATATTCAGCTTTGCTGATGCGTTCATCAATCACTTCTTTGGTGTCGGTGCCGCGACCTTCGAGTCGATGGCGCAACTCGTCAACGCTCGGCGGCGCAATAAATATTAGCTTTGCTTGCGAGCCATAGAGTTTCTTTACATTTAAAGCGCCCTTAACGTCAATATCGAGGACGACATTGTGTCCGGCATTGATAATACGGTCAATCTCGCGACGCAGTGTTCCATAGTAGCGTCCGGGATATACTTCTTCCCACTCAATGAATTCACCGGCGGCAACAGCGTCTCTAAAATCTTCGGTAGACATGAAGTGATAATTCACTCCGTCCACTTCGCCTTGACGAGGCTTGCGATTTGTAGCAGAGACAGAAAAGCGTAAATCAATGTCAGATTCATCAAGGATAGCGTTGATGATTGTTGACTTACCACAACCTGAAGGTGCTGAGATTACTATTATTTTGCCTTGTTGCATAGTTATTAGTTTTTTAGGAAGACATATTAACTTTTCCGCAAATATAACAAATTAAAACGAATTTTGTGCATTTAATGATGCAAATATTTTATTATTTCAACTCTGTACACGTTCCAAGAGCCTGTTTTATTGCATACCGTTTACAGTTGTTACATTTGATGTCAATTTCTTACAAATATGACAAACGCGCGGACTGAGTTTGTGTTCTCAATCCGCGCGTTGAAGTTTTATGATTTTTTATGACTGATGGGCAGGTCTCAACAAGTCATTTACAGTCTTGACGGGGTTGAATGTCTCAGCGGGAACTTCAACAAAGATTGTTGACCAGTCGCTCATTGCGCCGTTCCACAAGCCGGGCAATTCGAGCGCACGGAGTTCGCGACCGCTGAATGACTTTGACGAGATAAAACCGGTGTCTGCATCGACATAGTTCGGCAAGTTGAAGCGTTGAGCGTCTTTGTCTTTGATATAGCATACGAGGTCAACGGGGTTGAAGTGTGTTGCATTCTTCATCATCTCAACATATTTCTCATTTGAGGTGTCAATCTGAGTTGACTCCAAGATTTGAGGAGATGTTGAGCCGTCACGGTTATAAGCGATGAACGGGCCACCGCCGGGTTCACCGTCATTCTTCACCATACCGCACACGCGCAAGGGACGATTGAACTTGCTGCGGATGAATGCTGCACGTTTTTCGGCAGACGAATATGACAGCTCAGGAGCATCGGTGAATAATGTATTGCGCATGAAGTCAGTCATCTCATCGAGGTCTTTATCGGTGTAAGCGCCAACATTGAGCATATCGAGCCATGTTGCAATCTTGTCTTGAGCAAGAATCAGAGTACCGGCAATGATTTCTTTGTACTTGATAGTCGGCTCGCGACGGCTGTCGGGAACTACGTTATCAATATTTTTGATAAAGACAACAGCCGAATCAATATCGCTGAGATTAGCAATCAAGGCACCGTGACCACCGGGACGGAACACTAAGTGACCTTCATCGTCACGGAATAGTCCATTATCTAAGGTCGCAGCAACGGTATCAGTTGACGGTTTCTGCTCAGACATTGTGATTTCATATTTGAGACCGGTGCGAGCTTCCATGCCGGGAACGGCTTCAGCAATCTTCTTTGCGAACAGTTCGCGGTGGTCTGCTGACACTGTGAAGTGCAGTTTAACGCGACCATTTGTAGCGGCTGTTTGTGCGCCCTCCATTAGATGTTCCTCAAGAGGAGTGCGAGTCTGACCGTTTTCATATTTATGGAAAGTCAACAATGCTTTAGGCAGACCGCCATAGTTCATGCCATCCTTGCCAATGATAGCAGAAATGATGTCTTTTTGACGACCTTCGCCAAGTAAGGTTTTAGCGTCCTTGCCATGAATACGCTTTGTTGTCTCATTAAGTTCATTGATGAAAGGCAGCTTCTCAAGGTTTGCTAATAAATCAGCGACAGGCGTTCCGGCTTTTGCTACATCTTCGTCACCGTTGACAAAGCTGAAGAGAGCTTTGAACATACGTGAAGCAGCGCCTGACGCAGGCACGAACTTCATAACTTCGCCACCGTTAGCCAAATAGCGATGCCAACGCTCCACGGCGAGCGCCTCTTGTGCGGCAGATAGACGTGAGATGCCGGCACCGATAGCTGCCGAGCCATGTAACTTCAAATAGGGAAAACCGCTGCGAAATCTTGCCAACTGTCCTTCTACAGTCTCCGGCGTGATTCCTCGCGCTTGCAGTTGATTTAAGTCTTGTTCGTTAAACATACAAAGGATTATTAAGAAGATATTTATCTAAGGTTTAATGGGTTACACCGATGCAAACAGAGATTAATGATATATTTAAGGTCAAAGCATAGCGTAACACAATGCCAAAATTAATGATTAATTTTTTAACAGCCAAACAGCGTACAAAATATTTTGTCGGTTCAACAAATTGTCACCACATTGCCACGGAATGCACAAACGCAAAAAAACGCCGCCGAGTTCACGGCGACGTTTTTCTGAATTGAGTGAGAGAAATCTTATCTAACTACCACCTTTTGTACTTTGTTACCTTGGCGGCGGATGAAGATACCATTTTCGGGATTAGCAACGCGAACACCTTGGAGGTTGAAGTATTCAACAGGTGAGTTTGCGTCAACTGCTACGCTTGATACGCCGGTAGTAGGTCTGAGTGCTTCAGGCAATACGAATGAGAAGTAAACTTCTTCCCAAGAATCGTAGAAGTAAGCAGAAACTGTTACGGTGTATGTTTCAGCATCGTATGTGAAGTAAGCGTCATCATAATCACCTTCAAAGTAGATGTAAGTCTGTTCTACATCGTTGTAAACGAATGAAGTATCATAACCTTCACCCGGGCTGCTGATTTCACCATCTTCGATAGTGTATTCTACACCTACAGCAGTGAACAAGTCGGTGAAGATAATAGTATTACCTTCGACATAAGCCTTAGCATTGTAGACATCACCTGAAGCGACAAATGTTACAGGTACATCAATAATGTCTTTATCTGCAAACGGATCAACAGCCTCATAGCTTTCGGGCAATTCTACGATAACATGAACGTATTTATAGTCGTCGCCCTTATAGAAGTACTGATAGCCATAGAATGACTTAACTTCATCTTCTTTTGTACCATCGCTGTAATAGAAGTCATAGTTGCTCCATTGACCGCCATACAATCTGAGGTTGTCGAAGCTACCACAATCGCCCAAATCATAATCGCCTGCATAGTCACCATATCCCTTATCTTGGTCAATCTTACCGGTTGTGTAAGCAGTAAGTTTGATATCGGTGTTAGAGCCAAAATAGTTAAGAAGGGTTACGTCAGAACCTTCAATAACAGCACTTGTAGCAATGGGTGCTTCTGAATAAACAAATTCCCATACGGAGTAATCATAGACACCTGCTTTTGTGTTGAGAGATTGAATTTCAGGAATTTGGAATGAGAAATTGAAGGCAGCATTTGAATAATAAAAGTAAACGTAGTCTGTAATTGTACGTGTTGCTGCATCATATTTCAAATAAGAGCTGCCATAGAAGTAAGCATAAGAGTTGTTAACACCATTGTAGGTAAAGTCACCTGACACATAATCTTTTGAAAGATTGCTTGAGATTGAGCCATCTTCGGCAATAGTATAAACGATTTCGTCAACTCCGAACAAGCCTTTCAAGATAACTTGGTTGCCGCTCAAGTATGCAGTAGCGGTGTCAGAACCAAGGACTTCACCGGTAGTATAGTCTGTGAAGCTAACGGGCAAGTTAAATGCGACCTTGTTTTTGTAAGGATTTGCAGGTTCAGCAGGCTCATAACTATCGGGAAGTACAAAATAGATATCAAACCAGTCATCGCCTGCATAGAAACCACCGTGGAGAGTTTTTACGCCATCTTCAACATAGTAGTCGAAATCGTCATAACCATATTCGCCGGCATAGAGATAGATATCATCATAGCTACCAAATTCGCCTAAAGTAAAAGTTCCTTTGATAGAACCGGTCGGTTGGTTGTGGGTGGCAGTTTTGTCTGAGTAAGCTGTTACTTCAATTGTAGCATCAGAACCTAAGAAGTTAGAGAACGTAATTACTGACCCATCGATGCTTGCTTCAACATCAATTGTGTTCTCAGCCTTGACTGCAGTCTCTGTCGTAGCATCCCATTTGTAAATGGTTGTACTCAGCGTCTCGGCATTTGCAGTTATAGCTGCAATGATAGTCAGCATGAAAAGGTAAAACTTTTTCATTGGATTAGTTGAGTTTAGTTAGTAAATAATGGATTAATTTATTATATATCAAGTATATAAATCGGATAGACTATTACTATTTTATGTTTAGCAGTTTTAAAATCGCGTGCAAGTTAGCAATAAATATGTCAATTTGAATACATTTAACTTACTTTAACCTAATATTCTTGTTGTTTAGGCAGACAAAACCGAGGAAAAATCGAAAAATTTGTTAAACTCACAATTATAAATTAAACCAATATGACTAAATTCAGTCAAACAAGTACAATGCGACAAAAACAATCAGAACGCTGAAAAGCAACTTTTTCAACAAAACAGACATATTAGTAAAAATATAGCTAACTTTTGCTATGAAATAGCCCCTATCCCGTGACGGTATAGGGGCATTCGTTTTTTTATTAGGCAAGTCCAAAGTTTTTCATTTACAATATACAATAATAAGCCGTTTACTTCGTTATAACATTATCGTTTGTTTTTAATTTACATTATCAAAACCAATGAAAAAGCATTTCGTAACGGCGGCTGTAATTGCCGCAGCTATTACAGCTTTTGCCGCCGCTAAAGGTGACGACCCTGTGTTGATGACCGTTAACGGACACGATGTTCACGTTAGCGAGTTCAACTACCTTTACAATAAAAATAACAGCCAACAAATCCAACCTCAAACTCTTGACGAATATGTCAAGATGTTTGTAGACTACAAACTTAAAGTTGCAGATGCCGAAAACGCAGGCATCGACACTACTCAATCTTTTATTGACGAGTACAAACAGTTTGAGTCTGAATTGGCACGTCCATATCTCCGCGACCTCTCTGTTGAAGATTCGTTGGTTAATGTCGCATATTCACACTTCGCCGAAAATGTCGAAGTTAGCCACATCATGTTCGCGCCGTCACCCACACCTGAAGGTCGCGAAAAAGTTATCGCCAAACTCGACTCTATCCGCACCGCTATCCTTAACGGCGAAATTTCATTTGCCGATGCTGCGGCTAAATACTCTGTTGACAGCGGCTCAAAGAAGCGTGGCGGTCACATGGGCTACGTCGTTCCGACAAGATACCCGTGGCACTTTGAGGAAGTAGCCTACAATACTCCACAAGGTGAAATCTCTCCTGTCATCAATTCAGGTGTTGGCTACCACATAATCAAAGTCGAAAAACGCACACCGGCTGAAGGTGATGTTCTTGTTAAACACATCCTCCGCTTGACCAAAGGCATGACACCCGAACAAGCGGCAGCGCAAAAGGTGACAATTGACTCAATCTATGACGCAGTAAAAGGTGGCGCTGACTTCTCAGACCTCGCACGTCGTTTGTCACAAGACCCCGGCTCAGCAAAGCGCGGCGGCGCTCTCGATTGGTTTGGTCACGGCATGATGGTCAACGAATTTGACAGTGTAGCCTACGCTTTAGTTGACGGTGAAGTATCAAAGCCCTTTGCCACCGCATACGGCTACCACATCATAGAGAAAATCAATCATCGCGGCATTGCGTCACTTGACGATAAGCGCGACGAGATACTCAAAGCTATCAACAACGATGAGCGCGGCAATTTGCCCGACCAAGCCCGTTTAGCTCAGCTCAAGACTCAATATAACGGCAAAATCATCGACAAAAACTTTGAGAAAGTTTGTGCTGATATTGCAAAGAATCCCAACGGTCTTGACTCAGCAATGCGCGTCAACTTACGCAAAGACAAGACAGCCATTATCACTGTTAACGGCAAAACATCAAGCGTAGCAGATGTCATGGCAGACGTTCCCGGCAATCGCCAATTAGATGCAGCGGCAGCACGCCAACTCTTGACCAATGCAGCAAACTACGCTATCAATGGACAAGTGCTTGACGCTGCTCGTGCTGACCTTGCCACTAATGATGCCGACTATCGCAACCTTATCAACGAATATCGCGACGGCATCTTGTTATTTGAGATTGCAAAGCGCAATGTTTGGGACGTGCCGACAACAAACCCCGAAGGCCTTGAAAGCTACTTCCAAGCCAACCGTGACAAATATGCATGGGATGCGCCGAAATATAAAGGCTATATCATCTTCACCACTTCAGACTCATTGCTGACAGAGATTAAGGACTATACAGCCACCCTCCCCGATATGGCGCAAGCAGACTTGGTTAAAAACCTCCGCGAGAAATTCGGCCGTGACGTCAAACTTGAACGCGTTATCGCTGCCAAGGGCGACAACCCAATCTCAGACTACGTAGCATTCGGCGGCGAGAAACCCGCCAACGAAGGCCCCAATGCTCGTTGGGCATACTACACCGGCTACAAAGGTCAAATTATTGACGCTCCACAAGAGGCTATTGACGTTAAAGGCGCAGTGGTTACTGACTACCAAAACGAGCTCGAACAACAATGGCTCGCTCGCCTTCACAAGAAATATCCCGTGAAGATTAACAAGAAAGTATTAAACTCACTCAAATAACATTGAGAAAGCTACTCTCCATAGCAGCCAAGCCGCTCAGCTTGCTCGCTTGTGTCATTGCTCTCGTCGCTTGCGGCGGGAGCAATGAGGCAGATAGCGGCAAGGATGTGTTAGTCAAGGTCGGCAAAGCCAAGCTAACCGTTAGCGACTTGCGCAGTGAAATGCCCGGCGGCCTCAATGCCGAAGATAGCGTTAAATATGCTCGTGCTTTTATCCGTAACTGGATAGACTCAAAACTTATCGCCGAGGTTGCAGCTCATGAGATTGACATGACTGACATTGACCGCATGGTCAATGACTACCGCACTCAGCTTATTCGTCAGCAGTACAGCCGACAAATGTTTGAAGCGACACAAAACGGCAAAATCACTGCCGACACAATCAATGCGTTCTATGAAGAGCACAAGAATGAGTTCAAATTAGAGCGCCCACTTGTCAAAGGAGTCTATCTCAAAGTGCCGGAAGACGCTCACAATTTGACGACAATACGCCGACTATACAAGTCAACAAAAACAGCAGACATCGACAAACTCGAGAAAGAAGTCTTGACAACGGCAATCCACTACGACTACTTTCGTGACCATTGGATTGACTGGGAGCAAGTCGAGTTGCGCATTCCATATGACTTCGGACCTTCAGGTGACAGCTACTTGCGTTCAAATCGCAACTTAGAGATGCGCAAAGACGGCTTTGTCTACCTCCTACTCATAACAGACTATCTATCCACCGGCTCACCTATGCCATTAGACATAGCTACCGCACAGATTAAGCAGCGTTTGGAGGCACGAATGCAAGCAGCATACGAGACAAATCTAACGCAAGAACTATATGAACGCGCCCTCTCAAAACATCAACTCACTGTCAACTGTGACTTAGAGTGATGTTTCGGATAAATACTTTTGATAACACGCAATCACTTCAAAACCGCTGAGACGGTTTTAAAGTGATTGCTTTTTTGTAACGTAATAGAGTCAGGATATAAGATTATAAATATTTATCATTAAAATAATGAAATATAATGCAAATTGCTGCATTATTTTTTATAACTTTGCGATAGATTAGATAAATAGCGTATAACCAAACATAGACGTTACTCGCAAAGTATATTCACTAAAAAAAATAAGCATATATGAACAAAGTCAGTTACGCTTTAGCAATGGCATTGGTTGCTCTTAGTGCAAACGCACAGAGCAAGTTAGATGCAGGCAGTCGATTGGCTCTAAATTATTACAAGCACGTACACGCCGGTGAAAGCTCGGTCGTAGCACCTGTTTCGATTCCATTTCAGGTCAATCCCGCATCACGTGCTGAGTCAACCGCAACAATGTTTGTTTCACTAAACCCCGGAGCAGATTTGTCGAAAATCGAGGCTCTTGGCTTTGAAGTTGTTACTGTTGCAGGGAATATAGCATTGCTCAACGGTTCAATTGACGCAGTTGAACAGCTCGCAGCCCTTGACGACGTTAAATCTATCTCATTCGGCAGCAAGGTTAGCGCAAAGCTCGACAAAGCACGCGCGTCTGTCAACGCTGACGAAGTGCAAAACGGTTCGGAAGGACTTCCTCAATCATACAATGGTAAGGGCGTGATAGCAGGTATCTTTGATACAGGTCTCGACCCCAACCACCCCAACTTCAACGACGCAAACGGTAATAGCCGCGTAAAAGGTCTGTGGATGTTCTCAGGTAATAACGGCAAATACACCTACTACTCAGCAGACCGCATCAGTGACTTCACAACAGATACACGTGCAGAGTGCCACGGCACACACACACTTGGCTGCATGACAGGCGCATTCAACAAGAAAGGCGGCAAAGTTGCCATTCTCTCATCAAACGGCAACTCTGTATCTGTTCGTTCAACAGTAGCCAACCCCTACTATGGCATCGCCCCCGGCTGTGACATCGCAATCTCTTGCGGTGAGCTTTACTCCGCAAATATCGCAGCAGGTATGGCAGCAATTGCTGATTATGCAGAAGAACAAGGACAACCTTTCGTTATTAACCTTTCACTCGGTTCTAACACAGGCCCCCACGATGGTAGTGACGAATATTCACAACTTGCATCTGCCCTCGCCAAAAGAGGTATCATCTGTATCGCAGCCGGCAACGAAGGTATGTACAAATTATCATACATCAAAGACTTCACCGCTGACGACAACTCATTCAAGACCTTCCCCTACAGCTCAAGTTCAAGCTATAGCGGCAAGCTCGACTTCTGGGGAGACGATGCTACAAACTTCACCGTTACAGCAGTCGTTTATGACTTGACCACAGCAAAGGCTGTTTACAGCTATGACATCAGCACAAGCAAAGAGCAAGACTTATACCTCACCACGTCAGACTATAATCAAAGCAACTACATCCACGATGATTATTTTGACAAGGCATTTACAAGTAGCTATTTGCTGATTGGAACATCACACAACACCGGAACAAACAACCGTCGCGAAATTCACATTGAATACAACATGAAATACAATCCCACAAGCAACGCATCTCAAAGATACGTCTTTGGCGTGATTGTATCAGGCAAAGACGGACACCGCGTTGACGTGACCAATGAATCAGACTACACAGAACTTGTAAACCTCAGTCAAACAGGATGGGTTAACGGTAATGCAGACTTATCTATCTCATCAATGGCTTGCGCCGAAGGATTAATTTCAGTTGGTTCATACAATACACGTGATCGCTGGCCGGCACTCAGCGGCGGCGTCTACGGCTATTTCAACAGCGATGGCACATCAGCCACAGGATATATTGACGGTGAGCTCTCAGGATTCTCAAGCTCTGCAACACTCATCGACGGCACAACACGACCGACAGTAGTTGCTCCGGGTTCAGGCATCATCTCTTCAATATCATCATACTACACCGACGCACAAACCGATACTACTCGCAAGGGTTACTCTGCACTGTACACCAAGAATAGTCGCGACTACTATTGGGAAAGTGAGTCCGGCACATCTATGGCTTGCCCGGTTGCAGCAGGTACAATAGCATTATGGTTGGAAGCAGACCCCACATTGACCTCAGAAGACGTCCTTCGCGTTATCGAAAATTCATCTGTTAAGGACGAGGTTACAGCAACCAACACTGTAAAATCAGGTAACGGCAAGATTAATGCACTCGCTGGTATCCAATACATCAACAGCATAAGCGGTGTAAAAGATATCACTATTGACGCAGCAGAGAAGATGCTTGTTACATCATCAGGGCAAAACGAATGGCAAATCTATGTTCCCGGTGCATCATCAGTGAAAGCAACCCTTTATTCAACATCAGGTCAACTCGTAGCTAAAGCCTCATCAAACTCAGAGACTGCAGTTATCAGTGGCGACAAGTTGTCAAAAGGCATCTACATCCTCAACGCAAACGGCAAGAGCCAACGCGTTATCGTGAAGTAATTAATTACAATCACCAATATAAGCCTCGCAAGCGCTAAACTTGCGAGGCTTTTTACGTTAATTTTGACAGAATAATCTTGTTCGACAAAAAATATTGCTTACCTTTGTCACTATATATCTATCAACCAAACCGACTCGTAAAAATCATTTAATCCACAAAACAATTCATCAATGAAAAATCTAATAACGAGGTCAATATCAGGCATAATCTATGTCGCGATAATAGTCGTAGCTCTATTATACGGAGCAGAAAGCACAAAGTGGCTCATGACGATATTTGCCGTCGTTGCAGTTTTAGAATTTCAAAAACTCACTGACAACGCCAAACAAAGCCCGATTAGGATTGCAGCACGCATATTAGACATATTAATTACTATTGTAGTTTGCTTGACATACGCCCCGGCAGAAGAATGTTGCTTTGCAATATACGCCGTAGCTCGCATGATACTCGCTATTTACGACAAAAATGAAGACACACTGCGTGCCGTTTTGCGCTCATTTTTCTCAGTAATTTATATTGCCGCACCACTATGTATAGTGAAATACCTAAACATTTACTACTACGGTCTGCCATTAGCAATGTTCATCATGATATGGCTCAACGACACCGGCGCATACTGCGTAGGCTCAACCCTCGGCAAACACCGCTTATGCGAAAGACTTTCGCCCAAGAAATCATGGGAAGGATTCTTCGGAGGACTGATATTCTGTATCGCAGCCGGAATAGCGTACAACTTCATCAATCCTTTACACATGAATATTGCACAATGGATAGGCATGGGCATTGTCGTTTGTTTGCTTTCAACATTAGGCGACCTATTTGAATCACTCATCAAACGTACGCTCCATGTCAAAGACTCAGGCAATATCATCCCCGGACACGGCGGCATTTTAGACCGTATAGACTCACTACTATTTGTAGCTCCGGGCCTGTTAACCTATATCCTACTTACCCAATTACTCTAACAAACGAGAAGCATAGCAAAAGATTGAAAAGCCTTGTGTTCATAAGGCTTTTCAATCTTTTGTTTGCTATATACACAAGATAATTTTTTGCACGAAAAAACGGAGCAAATCTTGTAAGATAAGCTCCGTTGAGTGTAGCGAATCAGGGAATCGAACCCTGGTCTCCACCGTGAGAGGGTGGCGTGCT
>CAYYAA010000046.1:0-17295 GCA_964469875.1 uncultured Bacteroides sp. | reverse complement strand
CCCCCCCCCCTATTTCATGCACAAAATATCTTCTCTTAATTACTTGAGTATCAAGAAATAAAAAGACGGGGTTATTGCAGTTTTCGTTTTCAAGCGTAGTAGATGTTGCAGTCAAAAACTTGATTAGATTTTGCGCGACATAGCAATAGACACTTTTTCAGCGACAAAGGTAGTAAACTTTAACGAAATATTCCAATTTGTTGCGACTATTTTTAGCTTAAAAGTTTCTAAATTTTGATTTTTGCACTGTGAACCGGGATGGATTTGTTCGAGAAAGTGGCTGTGGGTGGGCTTATTCGTGGTTTTGTGACGGTCAAAATTCTGTCTATACAAGGCTAAAGCGGCTGAGCCGGAGTTCTTATCCGACACTGCCGCTTTTGCTTTAGATTACCTTTCAGATGTATGCTGTGGCTATATTATTCTGATTGGCTGGGTAAGCGTTGATTCTACATTATCACGATTTATCGCAGAAATGGCGTAGTTGCCCGGAGTGGATACGGTATATGTCGGACTTGTCGTGACGTCCACGAGTTTTGAGTTATATACTCCTGTTTTTGATGTTGCTGTTACGGAGTATATTGCATATCTGCACGCATTTGACTGAGGTGTCCATGTCAGTGTGTATCCATTTATATTTACGTTCTCAGGCATCTTAACTTCGGGCTCTGTTAGTATTCCGATTTCGGGTATAAGGGCCTTGTTAATGTACACTTGTGCTAAGCGACTGAGGATGTTGATTTTATTATCTTTGAATGCAGTTGCGTTGTACAAGAAGCTGCCACATGTTGATGTGCATCCACGCGATATGCTGAATTGGTCGCTAAGCTGATCAAGTGTTTGATATGGTGCGCCTTCGGCTTCAACCCCAAAGCGATATAGTGCGTGTCCAATGGCAAGTTTTGCATTGAAGTGGTTTGTGTTCCACCATTTACACATCGTTGTGAAGTTCATTGCTATATTGGTTGTTGAGTTGTATAATTGAGGTACGACGAGGTCTATCCATCCTTCTTGACACCAGCGGCGTACATCAGCATATAAATCGTCATAATTTTGCAGGCCGCTTGATTCTGAGCCGTTAACAGGGTCTGAAGCGCGGTTTCGCCAGATGCCATAAGGTGATATTGAGAAAACGACACCCGGTTTCTTGGTTTGTATTAGTTTGTGTATGCGTTCGATAACATCATCGACTTGCGCTCGGCGGAAGTCTCCTATGTTAGAGAATCCGCTACCATAAGTTGCGTAATCATCTGCATCGTCAATGCTAAATCCTGATTTAGGATATGGATAAAAATAGTCATCAAAGTGTATGCCATCAATGTCATACTTGCTTATTATATCGTCAACTACATCTATTAATAGTTGTTTAACTTCGGGGAGCGCCGGGCGATACATCAGCAAGTTATCATAAGTCATGGTCCATTCAGGATGTAATTTTGCAGGATGGTCAGCTGAGGCATTGGCATAAAATGTCGTTGCGCTGTTTGATACACGATATGGATTCATCCACGCATGGAATTCCATACCGTAGGCGTGAGTTTCATCAATTAGCCATTGAAGCACATCATATCCGGGGTCTTTGCCTTGTTTGCCGGTGATGTACTCGCTCCAAGGTTCGAGAGGTGAATCATAGAACGCGTCGGCACAAGGTCGCACCTGCATGATGACTGCATTCACGTTGTATTTGCGAAATAGTTCAAGGTACTTGATGAACTCTTCCTTCTGGGCAGATTCGACATTGGCATTGGGCCAATCGATTCGGCTCACGGTGGCGACCCAAACACCTCGTATCTCTCTATCAGGAAGGTTATAGGTCACAACTGTTGAAGGCGCAGCTGTGGTGTCTTGTCCATTATCGTTAATAGTCGGGATAGAATCGGTGATAGATGGCTCTGAGGGAGTGTCTGAGCCACAACTAATGTTAGACGTCATCAGTGCTGATAGTACTAATACGCATACTGATACTTTTTGTAAATGTAGTTTCATCATGCAGATGCTTTTTATGCCTTGATTATTATCTATTAATCTTTATTGCTTTTTCGCCGGAACGAGCGATGAAGATGCCTTTAAAATTAGACATATCGACTTGTGTACCTTGAGCAACTTTTGCTCCGGCAACGCTATAGACTTCGACAATTTGACCGCCTGCGCTTACGATGTTGCCGTTGAGGGTGAGTTTGGCAGATGTTGCGTTAAGGTTTAATATTCCGGTGGTGAATGTTACTTGGTCGTTTGCGGGTGTTGTGTATTCATTGTTTTCTTTAGGAAGTGCGAATACGCCCATGCCGCCTTCAGCGTTGTCATTGTTAAAAGCTACATAGATGTTATCAGCAGCGTCGAATGACAGTGCCATAGGTCTTGTTCCATAATTTGCATAAGTAATTTTGCTGAATGGTTCAAGTGTCGGCAGTCCATTCTCATCATAAGTGGCCTTTGCGACAGTAATTGTTTTACCATTGCCACTATCTGCGATAGCGATAAGAGAGCCGTCTGCATTTACGCCCATTGCGCCGGCAGGACCTGAGCCAAGGAATACAGATTTATCGCCTGTAGTAAAGTCCCATACGCCTGCAGCGTTTAGGTGCATCAAACAAGGATAAGCGTCAGATTCTTGCCAACGATATTGAGATACCCAAAGGCCGCCGCGACGGTCAGAGTCCAATCTTTGGTTGCCGTTTGCAAGTTTACCATCACAAGTACCCCAATCAGCCGGGGCAGTAGCTATTGGCGTAGATAATGTTCCCATCTGGTAGGCAAGGATTTCTCCATTATTGCCGACATAGTCTTCGTCTGAGGTGTAGAGCATACGAGACTCACCTTCGCCAAAGATTGCGCAATCTTGGACGCTACCGTGCAATTTAACGCCATCCACAGTTACAAGGCCTGAGCTTGCGGTCTCACCTTCTGCAAAAGCAGATTGATAGAGTTCATCCGGGGCTGCCGGGTTGAGGATATAGACGCCGCCATGACCGTCAGTCCAGTCACAGATGAATACGTTGCCATCATCCGCAACCTTTAAGTTGTTAGGACCTGAATTGCCAGCCCATTCGATTTGACCGGTATAGGCTTCTTGGTTGATAACCGAAAGGTCGGCATTGAAGGCATAGACACCGGTAGCGACACGTTCACCGGGGCGAGTACCTCCGGCACTTGTCATGTAGATATTGCCAAAGAAAGGAGATGCCGGATTTTTATCGACAGCTATACCGCGAGTGTTTGACACTTGCAGGTTGGCATCAGTTGCATCCGTGTGTTGCGTACCTTCTGCGATGGCATCAGCAGATGCCGTTACAGACCAATTGTACGTGCCGGCAGATACGCCATAGTCTGAGAGGTTAAAGGTGTTAAGGCCTTTAGTGCAAGCACCGAGTTTAACGGTGTCTACTACTGTTCCATCTTGCAACAGATTGACATTTACATCCTTTGCATCAGCATTGAGGATGAATTGAATGGTTGAACCATTGCAACTAAGAGCACTGGCGTAGACGTTCACGTCAGCGTAGCAAGCAGCGACATTAACAATGACGCATGCTGCTGAAATTAATAACTTTTTCATAATTAAGAAATTATAGGGATTAGATGGTTATCTCATTATTTTTAGCACCTTGGTTCCGGCTCGAGCGATGAATATGCCATGAAGTCCTGAAATATCAACGGTTGAGCCTTGTGCAACTTTTATTCCTAACGCATTATAGATGCTCACCTTATTGCCGTGAGCGCTAACGATGCCATTTATGCAAGATATTGAGCTGTTGCTGTCTTGGATGTCAACTATACCGGAGTTAAGACGTACCGGCATATTTGCAACAGTTGTGTACTCATTTCTCTCTTTAGGGAGAGCCCAAACGCCAATGCCGCCTGAGTTGTCGTTATATGCCACATATAGATTATCGGCAGCATCAAAATCGACAGCGAATGGGCGATTGCCGTAGGTTGAGCCTATTGTGTAAAGCAGAGTTAACGATGGCACATCATTCTCATCATATGTTACCGAAGCAACTCTAATATCAGTCTTGCCTGCCACGGCTATCATAGAGCCATCAGCATTGACGCCTAACGCTCCGAGAGGTGTGGATGATTTGAATATGCTTGCATCACCGGTGGTGAAATCATATTGACCGGTGCGTCCATTTATATGGAGTGCAGCCGGATAAGTTTCACTCTCTGTATCTCGATTATGACCAATCCAAAGGCCTCCACGTCCATCGGGATTAACCGTTTGGCTACCATTCACAAGTTTGCCATTACAATTACCGTATGTTGCATTAGGCGCTTGATTCCACGGCATATTTGCACTGCCAATATCATAGCGAAGTATTTTGGCATTACCTCCGTCATAGTCCTCGTCAGCAGTGTAAAGCACGGTATTCTCATCAGTACCGGTGACACAGATATCAACAGTTGAGCCTGCGACAGGAGTACCGTCAACAGAAATCAATCCATCTGAATTACGAGTGCCGCTAAACACCGGAGTGAATGGTTCTGCGGGGTTCTCGGGATCCATAACCCAAATACCTGAATGGCCGTCACTCCAATCACAAATATAGACTTTGCCGTCGGGAGCTACGTATGGACGCATAGGACTTGAATTACCGCTCCATGCTTCACCTCCGTTGTAAGGCGTATTTCCTTGTGAAGTAACGTCAGAGTGAGCGGCATCGAGTATGTAGATACCCGTACCAAGGCGCGCGCCTTTTTTGCTATTGGCAGCTATTGATGTAGCGTAAATGCGACCGAAGTAAGGACTTTTCTGATTACGGTCAATTGAGAGTCCGCGGATGTTTGCTATTTCGAGCATAGCATCCCCATTCTCTGAGATTTGGATTGGCTCAGTTATTGCCTCACCACTTACAGTAAGAGACCAAGAATATTCTGCCGCACTGATACCCTCAATTTCAGGAATCTGCACCACATTATGACCGAGAGTTCCTGCGCCAAGGTCAACAGAGCGTAACACCTCTCCACTATCACCAAGCACATTTAAACGGACATTATCAGCATCACCATTAAGAGTGAAATTTATAAAACCATTCTCGGTACTAAGAGCAGATGCAAATAAGTTTGGCCATCCTTTTTCGGTTGTCGGGTCATAATTTGGATCATCAAGCATCATGATTGGACCACGAGTTTTGCCGGCTACACATTCGATTGTCTCTGTTAATGTAGTGTAGCCATCAGCCTCAGCAGTGAGTGTATATTCTCCGGGAGCTAAATCCGGGAAATAGAAAATCCCGTTGTAGTAGTCATCGGTGTAATATACTTCATTTATTCCATTACCTGAGAGTGTGACTTTTGCTCCATTAATTGGTTTGTATTGGTCATGATCGCCAACTGTCGCGCCAAGATATAATGGGTCACGGAATATGCGTTTGGCATCCTTGACTTCACCCGCAACGATACCGGTTGTTGGCGTCGGTGCTTCAAAATAATCACAAATCATATTATACAGACTGTAAGCCACTATCTTGCTATAATCTTGGGACAGGAGACGGTGTGTCTCAGGTTTATAGTCATGGAATGAACATTCTGCCAAGAATCCGGGCACCCACAAGTGTCTAAGTACGCCAAGGTGATAGCCTTCAGAGTTCCAGCTTGAATAAAACGCAGAATCGGCTACTGCATAAGGTGAATCAGGGCTTTTCAGCGTTTGCCAACAAGTCAAATTATTATCATGGAGATAACTCCAAGCCAAACGAGCCATATCTCGAGACGCCGGCAAGTCCGGGTCATTGATATTGAAATCTGTTTGATTTGGGCGCGGGTCAGCGCCACGGAATATAGTCATAACATAATTTGAGCCGTTTGCATTAGTATGAACAGATACAAACATGTCAGCGCCCCACGATGTCGCTTCGTCACCAATTTCGGTGAGGATGCGATCGTCTTGAGGATTATTTTCAGTGCGAGACATTTTGACATCTGCACCGGCCGCAGTTAGTAGGCGCTGGAGTTCCAAACCGCGCCAAAGATTATGCTTCGATTCCCAAACGCCTTCCTCGCAAACAGTCGGGAACGGTATTGTAGCATTCCAACGGTCAGTGGAAGTTGAGCCGTCAGAACGATATCCATTAGCAAACTCACCCGGTATATATGTGCCTTGAGAAGCCTCATAGCCACCGTGTCCGGGATTTATATATATCTTTTTGCCTTGTAAACTTTGGGCTGATGCCGACATTACAATGGCAAAAGATAAAAATATTGCAGAGTAAATACTTTTCATTATTTTGTGGTATTATCAAATAAGGTTAAAGTACCATTTCCCACTTCTGAGAAATGGTACTTTTATACATTATAATTATCGCCTCTTTGTTATTTCAGCCATAACAAATCCTGAACGCGGAGCAGCGCCCATTATGCGGAGGTGTCCGTCAGAGCCTACCGCTGCACCGGTGTTAGCTGAGAAAGCTGAGCAATTGCTTCCGTTCAAACTATAAGACCAAAGCACACTGTGGTCGGTTTGGTTGAAGTTTGTGAAAGCAAGAGATGCGTTAAGACCTTGTGATAGGTCATAAACACGTAATGTCTGCGCATTCTTATAGTGCCAACCATAGCTGTTACAAGTTATTAAGTATCGTTCGCCGTTATAAGAAATGATACGAGCATCTGTTTCAGCTACACATGGATAGTCGCAACCGTCCTTAGCGTCAATGATATTCAGCACATTAAGATTGCTGTCAACAAGTAATATTGCACGTTGGTAAGTTGATGTGAGAGTGTAAACATTAGATTCACCATCAACAGGATTGATTGCGCCATAATAAGCAACATTATACGGAGTTGCTATCTCTTCGGGAGCAGCTATATCTGTGTAATTACTTACGCTAAAGCGAATTGCGCGCGAGCCTTGCGCATGGTCAAACATCCATAAGTAGCCGTTACCATTCTCGTCAAGACAGACACTCATGTTGTCACCCCAACGACCGGAGAGCGCACCATTACCACCTGTATAGTCTACCAATGTCTCACATGTCGCATCCATATCAGCCCAGTGATAAATTTTGAGTGACGATGCCTCTGACAAATCTGTTGTTAGATTACAGATGTAATAATGGCCGTTAGCGATACCGCCGGCAGAGACCTCAAATGTACCGCCTGAGATACCGGTCTTGTCAAGGAGGTGCTCAACGGGTGAGCCGCTCTTTATATCGTCCCACAATAATACCTTGGGATTAGTTCCGCCTTCACGAGAAACTATGAGCAAATGTTCGCCGTCAAATTTAGTCCAACGAGTATTCTCTGCTTTATAGTCATCCCATTGAAGACCGCCTTCATGCAGTGAGTAGTCATATACGGTAACATCATTAAAGTCACCGCCGAATGTTGGTACACCGGCAAACGAGATGTCATAGGTCTTTGTCAAGCCCATAAAGTCCATTAACAGCTGACCGGGATTGTCAACAGAAATGACACCGTTAACTGCCGTGGTGAAAGTATATGTTGAACGCCGTGGCAGCATATCGACCTCAATAGGTTTGGCTGTTGTAGAGCCTTCACAGTTAAGATATACAGTCTCTGTAACATCGCTAATAAAGCCCTGACACTCTACGCCATTATCGTCAAGACTGATAATTGCCGTTAGGACAGGATTCTCTTTAGGCTCCTGCATTGTGAACGTGGCATGATAAGTTGAAGTATTGTGATTGTTAACCACAACTATATCAGTAGCACCGGAGCTGACATCATAAGAGTCCTTTTCAAGTTTTGCTCCGAGCGAAAGTTTCGTTGAGAATCTGACAGCCTCAATATCCGTTTCTGCCGGAATTGAAAATGCAATGGTGCTATTCTGTTCATCGATTTCCCCGGCGATATTCTCAGCTCCTGTGAAGCCACCGTTTGACACAGCAATTGAGTATATGAATGTTTCGCCGGAAGGATCGTCGTAACTATCATCACTACATGCCGTAGAGCCCAATCCGAGTAATGCCATCGAAAGAGCACATACTATATAATTTAGAGTTTTCATTGTCAATAAGGTATTAATGGATTATAACCACTGAGGATTTTGTGCCAATTCATAGCCATTTTGCTTGAAAAGCTGAATAGCATTGGTCGGTATTGGTCGGATGTAGTCATGGTCTTGTGGAGCAGGACGTTGTTTGTCACCCGGAGTCACAATGAGATAGCCGCTCGTTGCGCCTGTCGGTAACACAGCCTTAGTCTTGTCTGCCTTGGGATAGTCATCATAGCTAATCCAAGCTCCTGTCGAAATATTTGGATTGTAATCGCTCCATAAGTAGATGAGTTTGTGCCAGCGCTTGAGGTCGTCAGCTCGTGAGCCTTCAAACGCAAGTTCTACACGTCTTTCGCGTCTGATTTCCCATAGCATAGACGGCACATCTTGATCTCGATTTGGATCATCATAGACTACGCCGTTAACAGCAGGAGAGCCGCTCATGATTTGTAATGATGGCATATTCACACCCTTGCGACTACGCAGTACGTTTATTGAAATATCCAAGTCTTTTTGCGTCAGACTTCCTAACTCATAGCATATTTCAGCGTAATCAACAAGTATTTCACCTAATCTAAATTGAGGACAGTCGGTCGTATTTTTTGCATTAGATGTATAAATAATGTCGGTCGTTCCTTCTTTGCTGCGATCCATATATTTGCACAAAGAGAAACCGGAGCGAGAATACGCAGCACCCGCAACGTCCTCACCGGCAATGTAATATTTATTAGCACGCAAAATCATGCTCATACGAGGGTCACGATTAGCAAAATATTCTTCGGCTGTTTTTGGACAATAAGCTGCATCTTTGGCATAGACGGGCAGACCATCATCAGTCAGGAACGAGTCTGCAAAATCTCTGTTCGGGCCTGCTTGAGGCTGCAGATAGTTGTAATACAACACGCTGTGACCTGTCTTTGTATCAATATAGCGCTTATAAAGTATCACCTCAGAGTTGCCTGATAAATCCTCGCTTGTGAAGAGGCTGCTATAATCTGAAGCAAGAGTATATTTTCCTGACTCCATAATTACGAGACACGCATCTTTTGCCAATTCGAGACACTGACGAGACATATCCAAATCCATGTCATTATATTTGAGAAATGTACCTTCGCGGAGCATACGACCGGCAATCATAGCGGCTGCTACATAGCGATTTACTTGTAACTCGCCATCCGATTCGCGGATGTTTTCCAAAGCAAAACGGAGGTCTGCAATTACACGCGGATCGACTACCTTTTCGCGAGAATCACGCGGCTTGTACAGCGTATCAAGCTCGGTGCTATTAATTCGGCGATAGTACCATTGAGTATCACCATAATAGAAACACAAGTCGGCATATCTAATGCCACGGAATAGGCGACCAATGCCACGCCAGTGATTGCGCGTTTCATCGCTAAGATTTGGCACTTTCTCTACACCTTCCAACATATAGTTGGCTCTCAGCACCATCTCGTAATTATAAGCGGCATCTGTTCCACTTACAACGAGATAAGGATAGCTCGATTGAGTGACATCTGAATAGTTATCAGTGAGTTGTTCGTTGTAGCCAAAGCTGCCGGAGTATCCGGTGAAGAATGAGGTATAGAATCCATTGGCAAACGTACGTATGTGTTCCTCAGTCTGCCAATAGTCGCTTTCATCAACTTGATCTACAGGAGAGACGTCGAGTAGATCGTCGCAACTGCTAAGTGCAACACAGATTGCAAGAGCAACGCTCGTTAGTATATTTGTTGTTTTCATAATTGACACAATTGATAGTTAGAAGGAGAGTTGGATGCCAAACGAATATTCGCGAGAGAATGGATAGCTACGGCCTATGTATCCACCGTCTCCTGTTGAAACTGCGGTCTCAGGGTCAATGGGAACGCCATTGAGGTGGTCAAATGTTAGCAGATTTTCAAATGATGCATATATGCGTAATTTCTCAATCGAGAGCCTACGTGACAGATTCTTTGGCAAAGAGTAACCAAACGTAAGGTTCTTCCAACGACAATAAGCCATATTGAGAAGATAACGAGTTTGCTTCTTGAAGTTAGGATTTGCGCTCTGATAGTTGAGAGCCCACGGACGAGGATAGAACGCATCTTGATTATCTTCTGTCCAATAATCCATCTGGTGTGAGTAATATGCCTCACCATAATGCCAACCCGGAATTACAAGTTGACCTGTCCCCCAATAATCTCGTTTGCCAACGCCTTGGAAAAATACGCCGAGGTCAAAGTTTGCATAAGTGAGGTCAAGACGTATGCCATATTGATAGCGCGGTGTTGTGTTACCAATGACAGTCATATCGCCGTGATTGTCAAGCGTTGGAACGCCATTGGTCTTGCCATCATCAATATTACCGTCGCCATTTAAATCTTTATATTTGACATCACCGGGCATAAAGTGGAAGTTATTGCCATATTGGTCTTCGAGATATTGCTGAGAAGCGACACCTGACGCATAGCCTATTATATTGCCGTTATCATCCCAAAGGAAGTCGTCAGCAGTAAAAAGGCGATCTGTCACATAACCCCAAATCTCACCGTAGGTCTTGCCATCATAGATATAGTCACATCGGCTTTCTGATGGATTTGTATTATCATAATGCCCTAAGGCATCACTGAGGTTGGCTGTAATCGTGGCATCAAGTCCGAATGCAAAATGATGGTGGTAGTCAACAGATATTTCCCAACCGCGCGTCGTGAGGTGACCGTAATTGGTCATAGGAGCTGTCTGACCGAAGGTATATGGCACGGATGCGCCCGTGTTGATTAGATCATTTGTGCTACGGTTGAACCAGTCAAATGATACACCGAGACGGTTGTTAAGGAATCGCATATCAAAGCCTAAATCGGTCGTTGTCACTGTTTCCCAAGTGAAGCCGTCAGCTAAGGCTGTAGGCATACTCAATGTATATAGACCATTCTCGCCAACTATCCATGATGATTCGCTAAGACTCATAACGCCAAGGAACATACTATTTGAGACCTGTTGGCTGCCGATTTTGCCCCATGATGCTCTCAATTTTGTAAAAGACAATATTGGGTTAAGGTCTTCCATAAATGCCTCGTTGGAGAGAATCCAACCTGCTGAGAATGATGGGAAGACACCCCAGCGCTTATCTTTCGGAAATTTTGATGAACCATCATAACGAACATTTGCTTCGAGAAGGTAGCGGTCACGCCAAGAGTAATTGACACGTCCGAAGAAGCCGACAAGTGTATTCTTGTTGTTATATGAACTTGCCGTCATATCGCCTGTAGCAAGCGAAATCTCAGGACGGTCGGTAAGCACAAGGCCGAGTTGTGAGCCACTTTGACCGTAGTCATTATAGCTCTCGATATTTGTACCGGCAAAGGCATTAAAGTCACCTATTGTTTTATTGCCCCACTTGTAACGCAGTAAGCCATTAAAAACGTGATAGTCTGAGAATGCAGAACTTTTAGTGGAGATGTTTTTTGACGCAGAAGTCCAAGTTGAATAAACAAAGTCACTAAGGCTCCAGAAATCATAACCTGAGACTTCACCACCATTTGTTTGAGTATATCGACCAACATGGGTATATGTATAGTCAGCCTCAAGAGATAAGTCACGAACAGGGAGGTTTATGATAGTCCCGACATTAAGTCTCATCCAGTTATTCTGAATCTTGTTGCGGTTAGCTTGACTACGCTCTGTGATGGAATTGCGCACCGGTGTCCCGTCGATTGTGCCATAAGGATATGTTGCCGGCCAACGATAGAGATAATAAAACTCATCATACGTAGTATTATACTCGTATGGATTTTCAGTGTCGGTTCGAGTGTACATCAACTTTGTGTGGAGTTGAGCCCAATTGTTAAGTTGGGTTGTCGTTCCAAACGTAAGATTGTAACGGTTTTGCGTATCGTTGTTGACTCTCATCATACCATTATTGCCAAGATAGCCCATACCCACATTATAGGATGTATTTCCTGAATAGCCGTTAATGGCTATGTTGTGAGTTTGCATAAATGATGAACTTTTCATCATAAGGCTATACGGGTCCCATGAACGGTAGAATTCAAGGTTGCCATTAACCTTCTCGTAGTCACGACCATAAACCATCTCCGGAGAGAGATTATAAGAGCCATAAACACGTTCCCATTCCTTCATGCGGTCAATAGTATTCCAGTCCCAATACATACCGACATCATTAATGATTGAAGATACGCCTTTTGAGCGTTGAGCTCCAAGTAGTGCAAGTGTTGCGCCCTCAGACCCTGTAGCGAGTTCCGGAGTCACAGTTGGTGACTTCCACGAGAAGTTGTTAGAGTAGCTAATTGAGAATTTGTCTCCCGCTTTAGCTTGTTTTGTCGTGATAAGGATTACGCCAAATGCGCCTTTTATACCATAGATTGAGGCTGACGCTGCATCTTTGAGCACTGAGATACTCTCGATATCTTCAGGATTTATGACGCTTATGTCGTTGACCTCAACGTTATCGACAAGTATAAGCGGCGACGTTGAGCCTTGGAGAGAGCCAAGAACGCCACGAATCGACATAGACGCCGTGTTACCCGGCTTGCCATTGGCGGAGGTGACTTTAAGACCGGGCACCGTGCCTTGCAGACCGCTTGCCACATTGGTGATAGGTCTACCGTTTAGCGACTTGTCCACATTAACGGTAGACACCGAGCCGGTGAGGTTAACGCGCTTCTGCGTTCCATAACCAACGGCAACAATTTCATTGAGCACATTTTCTTCATTGACGAGTGTAATTCTCAAGTCACTACCTGTGCCAATTTTAACAGTTAAAGTTTTAGCTCCAACATAAGAAACTTCAATGACGGTAGAGGGATTAAAGTTGCCTGACAGATTGAAATGTCCGTCAACATCCGTAACTACAGCTTGATTTGTGCTTGGCACACGTACCGATGCTCCAATAGCCGGCTCGCCATCGCTGTCATAGACTACGCCACTCACTGAGCGTATGATACTGGTTGCGGAAGTGGTGACCGACGAGGATATTTGAGTAGTCGCATCAATGCGACCCGGCGAAGCTGTGGCTAAGGGTGATGCCACACCTATCGCGAATATACACGCCAGAAGCACTTTCAAATGTGATTTCGGATTGACTGATATTGCCAACCGCAAATCATTTCGGGTGTAATCAGGGTACATGGTTAATTAAAATTTAAGTATATATTTATTACTTTATTATGATTTATCAAGCAACTTTTGCGCAAATATAGCGATATTAACGCGCATTATTGTTTTTTTGCATTAAATAATGTTAATTTAGAAATTTTTCATTTCCCTTATTGCCATGATAGGCTTCTGCTAAGATTTAGATTAAATAGCTAATATTACGACAAAAAAATGCGAGGCGGCGTCACATGTCCGTGACACAGCCTCGCATATTATGTGTTTGGGTGGAATTAGAATTCGTAGTGGAAGCCGAAGGTGAGGTCTTCGCTGCTGAGCATCAAGCCGTAACCGTCAGAAGCGAGTGAGTAATCATCTCGCCATCCGAGGAAGCCACATTTTGCAACAAAGTTAAATTTGTCACTGAGCTTGAGTGAGATGCCGGGTTTGAGACCGATTTCTTCACCTGTAACGCTATCTGAGCCGGTATATTTGTAGGTTGATACACCAAAACCGCCATCGACAAATAGACGTACCATGCCGTTTTCATAGTAGGTGAAACGTGCGTAAGGTGCGATAGCAAAGCTGTTTGCTGAGAGTTTGTCAACTTTGCCGTGTGTATAGTCGAGGGCTACACCAATCGCCCACTGCTCGCTGAGATTGTAACCGACTTCAGGAGCAATAGTGACTGTGGTTGTTTCTGCATCAGAGTTACGCCATACGCCGAGGCTACCGCCTAAATAGGCTTGCGCATTTGCGCTGATTGCTGCTACGATGAGCAATGCAAATAAAAATAGTTTCTTCATTTTTCAATAAGTGTTTTGTAAAACGATAGGATAGTTAACTGAATTTTCTATAATAATAACATTTATAAACGTGAAAATGTTTTTACGGTTGCTCTTTTATCATCCTTAAAGGGTCAAAACGGGGAAGACATTATCATGCCCTCCCCGTCAGGATAGATAATTATACGAGATTATTTTGTAATTCTAAACCAGTCAACGTCGAGCCAACCGCTGTCGTTGCTGTCCCAATCGCGAACGCAGTATAGACCGGTCTTAGCTCCAATCCAATGACCTTCTGAGGCATTGAATTTTCTGCCGAATGATTTAAATTTCTTGCCATCAAGACTGTAATAGAATTCACATTCGCATTTATAGTCTTCTTTTTTAGTAGGAGTTTTAACGCCTACTCGCTTAACGCGCACCTGAAGATAAAGCTCATCAGTATCGAGTTTCAACGAATCTACGGCAGTCTCGGTTGCGCCTTTATTAGCTTTAAGACAGTCTGATTGAACGAGATAGACACCATCTTCACGGCTTTCAAAACCGATAGTGGCATAGCTGTAGCCCATAATGATAAGTCCGGCGCGCTCTCCGGCTTGCTTTTTGCCGTTTTTGACACGCGGAGCGAATTTGACTTTTGCCGTTGCGGTGAAGTTCTCTGTTGGGAATTTTTGCAGGAGCAAGTTTGGCACGTCATAGAGGCTCTTCATACCGGGGGTATAGTGTGAGTATAGGCGCAAGAGTGATGATTTGGCATCGCAATATGACCAGAGTGCTTGCGAATTGCCGTGCCATTGCCATTGCAGACCAAGCTCTGTGCTGTCAAACTCATCACTTTCTGCCGGCGTAGCCTTCGGGTATGTTTTGCCGACGTTAGGTTTTTTGTAAGTCATTACCGGCTCACCACATCCATCGCCATCAGCGTCAACACCTATTACGGGCCAACCGTTATCGTTCCATTTCATAGGTTGGAGATGGATAACACGGCCATAAGGGCCTTTGTCTTGGAAGTGGATAAACCAATCTTCTTTACCGTCGGGGGTGTCAATCCATGCGCCTTGGTGAGGGCCATTGACATTGGTTGAGCCTTGAGCCATAACGGTGCGTGTCTCGTAAGGGCCCCACGGTGTTTTTGAGCGTAACACCACCTGCCAGCCGGTAGACACGCCGCCTGCGGGTGAGAAAATATAGTAGTACTCCCCACGCTTATACATTTTTGCGCCCTCAATAGTCTCATTATCGACATGACCGTCATAGATGACGCGGTCATATCCGATTACGCCCGTTCCATCGGGTTTCATTTCGACCATGCCGAGGATGCTCTTCACACCTGCACGGCTGCCTGCATAACCGTGAGCAATGTAAGCCTTGCCGTCAGCGTCCCAATACGGGCATGGGTCAATCAGACCTTTGCCGGGCAAAATCAACATTGGTTCATCCCAGCGACCTGCCGGGTCTTTGGTCTTTATCATATAGATGCCGCGGTCAGGGTCGCCATAGCAGACATAGAACTCGCCTTCGTGGTAGCGAATGCTTGGCGCCCACACGCCATTTCCGTGTGATGGCAAGTTGAAAGCCTCCGGTGTGAGACGTTCTGCAGCAGCACCGATTAATGTCCAGTTTACAAGATCTTTAGAATGTAAAATCTGCAATGCAGGGATGCAGTTAAAACTTGATGAAGTCATGTAATAATCATCCCCTACTCTGCACACATCAGGGTCTGAATAGTCAGCATCAATAATAGGATTTTTGTACTTTCCATTACCCAAATCGGGCACCCATACATCAGAGAGCGACTGTGCGCTCATGCCGCCGACAACGAGCAATGACGCGGTCAGACAGCAAATCAGTTTCTTCATTATCGTGTATCGTTATTATGTTATTTTATCCAATCGGTTTCGCCAAATACATTTTCAATGGTATATTCGGCAGCTTCTTTATCTGTCAATTGGTGACTCCAAGTGACACGACCGTCGGCCTTTGCGCCATCGCCATAGTTGTGGTACTCAGCATAGCGCGCTGTGCTCTCGTTCTCTACCGAGCCCCAATTGTGCCAGCCGGCGGCACATATATGGCCATCCATATTGCAGTTCATAAACACGACAGCGGCATTTTCGCGCCACGGTCTGCCGAGATAGACTTTATGAACGTCATCAGCAGCCGTCAAGTGACAGTTGTTGAACACATAACCATAACGGCTATGAAGTTGGGTTGAAGCGGCAGTCACATAGCTATCAGCGAGGCTATTAAGTGTGCAGTTTTGGAACCAACAAGTTGCAGGGCCGAAGATAAAGTCAGTAGTGCCTTCGATGTAAGTATCGACGAAATAAACAGATGCGTTCTCATTACCGGTAAAGAGGGTATCTTGGTTGCCTTTGAGACGACAATTCTTAACAACAATCTTGTCACCGTCAGTGTGCAACGCGACAGCTTGACCGACACGACCTGCGGTGTTTTCAATCGTAAGATTGTCAAAAGTTAGTCTATTGCCGGCAGCAAGGACAGTGTGCGAGCGGAACGTGCCCATTTTGCTTTCTGCGCCGTTTGGCATAGTCATCATCATTGAGGCGTAATCACCATAGGTGATAATCGTGCTGTCAGCATTTTCGCCACGCATAATGATGTCACACTTCCATGTCGGGATAATGAGTTTCTCGTGATAGACACCATTCTTTACATATATAGTAATAGGTACGGGCGTATAGTCACGTACGGCATCCACCGCTTCTTGAATTGTGGTATAGTCTCCGCTACCGTCCTGAGCCACAGTCAGCAGCAATTTAGGAGTAGGTTTACGTTGAGCCATTCCTGCCACGGGCACACCTGCCAACAATAGCAATATAATAGCTTTTGAGCTGAGTTTCATTTATTTATAAATGAGTTAAGGTTATTTATCTTTGTTGTACAGGCAAAGTTACGATAAAAAAACGAATTTACCCAATAGCCATACAAAAATTGCAAAGCTGACACGATTTCCGCATTAAATGAATTTTTTCTTATCAGTATATTAGCTTATTAGCGTTAAATTTTGTACCTTTGCACAACGAATTAACTCTAAACCAAATCTCTCCACTCATAAATAGCTAAATATAAACCAATTAAGTGGACAATAAAATAATTTATGGCAACAACAGCTGATTTCAAAAACGGTATGTGCCTCGACATCGATGGCCAATACTACTTCATCGTTGAGTTCCTTCACGTGAAACCCGGCAAAGGCCCGGCTTTCGTTCGTACCAAACTCAAAAACGTTAAGACCGGTCGTGTAATCGACAAGACTTGGAACTCAGGCGTTAAGGTTGAAGAAGTTCGCATCGAACGTCGTCCCTACCAATACTCTTACAAAGATGATATGGGTTACCACTTCCTTCACACTGAAACTTGGGAAGAAATCATCGTTCCCGGTGAAAGCATCGAAGGTGTTCAATTCCTCAAAGATGGTGACATCTGCGAAGCTATGGTACACGC
>CAYYAA010000045.1:0-17382 GCA_964469875.1 uncultured Bacteroides sp. | reverse complement strand
ATGAAGACTAAGCAGCTAATAATCAAACTATATCTTATCACTATTTCATGTCTGATTGCCTTATCATCATGCCATGAATCAACCACGCCATCAGATGATGAGCTTTTAAAGACTACTGCCGAAGTACACCGCACTATATTGGTCTATATGGTTGCCGACAACTCTCTCGGCGGCAAATTTGACCGTGAAGATATAAACGAAATGCTATCAGCTGCCGATGCTGGAGACTTTGACGGCGGAAGGTTGCTGATTTATCATGTGCCATATTCCGGAAATCCCATACTGAAGGAAATCAAAGCAAACAACACGATTGATACGCTCAAGGTCTATGACCGAAGCGAGTTGTCTGTGTCAGCAGCCCGCATGACGCAGGTTATCAAAGATGTAAAGGACTTGGCACCTGCCAACGACTATGGCATGATATTGTGGAGCCACGCCTCTGGATGGCTACAAGACGGCATTGAGGATGGCAACGGCGACGCTGTGACCTACTCTTTTGGCTATGACAATAAGAAAACCAATCGCATGAACATCACGACATTAGCCCATGTGCTTAATGGCGAAGGAATGAGTTTTCTCTATTTCGACTGCTGCAATATGGCTTGTGTTGAGGTGGCTTATGAGCTGCGCAATGTCACAAAGACTTTTGCGGGAAGTGTCACAGAGCTTCCCGCACCCGGTATGCCTTACGACATGACTTTGCGCTATCTGTTCAATCGTGACGAGGCTGATGTTGTCGGCGCTGCCACTGCCACTTATAATTACTATTTGGATTTATACAACACCGATATGGCTGAAAAGGGCAAAGCTAATTATCCGTTTTTCACCATCACTGTCGCCGATATGTCTAAGCTCAACGACTTGGCTGCAGCAACAAAGAATATCTACAAGCTCAGCAAGGTCGGTATGCCGACAAGCTATGAGCCGCAAAAATTTGCAACGACAAAGTTCTACTTTGACTTGCGCGACTATCTCGACGCCCTATATGCCGACTACCGTCTCGCCACTGACAATCAAGCTGATGTGGAGGCGTTTGACACGTTGATGAACACTTGGCAACAAGCCTATCAGTCGGCTGTGCTTTACACCGCCGGGCTGTCTCAGATGGACGACATTGAAATTAAAACAAACTGTGGTCTATCCACTTACATAATGACTTCAGCAGCTGATTTGCTGACTGAAAATTATAATACACTCTCATGGGCCACCGACGTGGCTTCAGCTTTAATAAACAAATAAAATTATATGCTATCCATTCAACAACTTGAAGACCTCGCAGGTCTCTCCACACCAACTGCAGTACCAGACTCAATACCTTCTGTGAAAGAAGAATTGAGCATGCTAAAGAGCATCCCTTTAGATGATTTATTGACGAAATTTGTTGACTCGATGACATCGTTTGCAATGAACTTGGCTTTAGCTATCATCGTGTTCTACATCGGTAAGTTTATTATTACACGCATATTTCACATCCTGAGCAAGGTGTTTATACACCGCCGAGTTGACCGTTCACTCAGCACATTCGTATTGAGCTTGATTAGAATGGTGCTCTACTTTATACTCGTGGTGACAGTTATAGGCATCTTAGGCATAGAGACTTCATCGTTTATCGCAATCTTTGCCTCTGCCGGCGTTGCTGTCGGTATGGCTCTGAGCGGCACCTTGCAAAACTTTGCCGGTGGAGTGCTAATCTTGCTTATTAAGCCTTACAAAGTCGGTGACTACATCGAGGCTCAAGGATATTCGGGCACGGTTCGCGAGATACAAATCTTCCACACTATCATCTGCACGCCTGACAACAAGTCGATTATCATACCTAACGGCGGTCTGTCAACAGGAACGATAAACAACTGGTCAAAAGAGGATTATCGCCGCGTTGACTGGTTTGTCGGCATTTCTTACGGCGATGATATTCAAGCTGCCCGCAAAAAGTTGCTACAAATTGTAGACGGAGATGACCGCATCGTTAAATGCTATATCGAGGATGATCGCAAGATGCGTAATATCCCAGACAAAGAGGTCAATGACGAGCAAGACTCATACGACGATGATGATAACGAGAAACCGGGCTTGCTAAAACGCATCTTCTCAAGCCACCACGCCAAGGTTAAAAGCCGTCTCGAGAACTGGCAGGCTGCAGAGGCTATTCGCATCAAACAACTACTGCCACAGGTTGAGCGCAAGCCTGAAGTTGTCGTTAACGAGCTTGGCGACAGCGCCGTTGTCCTCAAAGTGACAGCTTGGACTCGCACTGACTTCTACTGGCCCGTGTACTTCAACATTAACGAACAAATCTACAACCAACTGCCAACGGTGGGTGTCAACTTCCCCTTCCCGCAAATGGACGTGCACTTCGACAAGCAATAACACGGTTAAGACTGATTTTACGTTGCTGTGTGTGAATTTTGGCTAAATATACTGCAAGTATTGCTATAATTGTCAATAATTTGCTATATTTGCAGTATTAAGCCCGTTCTGCGCTCGGCTTCCACCTCCTCATTCCTGCGCTTGACAATGTAAAAATGGGCTGCATGACGCATGAAAATAAAAAAGAACAACATACATGACAAGCAAATGGAATTATCAGCCTCTAACCTCCGAAGAGCAAAAACTTGAGAGCGAGCTCGCAAGGCGTTTCGCCAACTGCGCTCCTATCAGCGAATTGCTCGTACAGCGAGGTATCCGCTCCATAGCAGATGCCGATAAATTCTTCCACCCCTCGCTACGTGACCTCCATGACCCATTTCTTATGCCGGACATGGACAAGGCGGTCGATCGCCTTAACCGAGCGATGGGGGCTAAGGAGAAGATATTAGTATATGGAGACTATGACGTGGACGGAACGACGGCTGTCGCTCTCGTCTACCGTTACCTGCAAAATTTCTACTCGGAACTTGACTTTTATATCCCTACTCGCTATGATGAGGGATATGGCATTTCGTGCAAAACTATTGACTGGGCTGCCGAACAAGGCGTTAAACTTATTATCATTCTCGACTGCGGCATCAAAGCGATTGACGAAATCAAATATGCTGCATCTTTAGGCATTGACTTCATCATCTGTGACCACCACGTGCCTGACGATGAATTGCCTCCTGCTGTCGCTATCTTAAACCCGAAATTAGAAGGCTCAACATACCCCTGCCCTCACCTGTCAGGCTGCGGCGTGGGATATAAATTCATGCAGGCATTCTCTATCAGCAATGGCATAGGCACAGCTGAGCTTGAGTCTATGCTCGACCTCGTTGCCGTCAGCATCGCTTCTGACATTGTGCCAATGATTGATGAGAACCGCGTGATGGCTTATGTCGGCATCAAACGCCTAAACTCAAATCCAAACGTGGGCTTACGCGCCATTATCCGCACCTGCGGTTTAGGCGGCAAAGAGATTACAATCAGCGACGTAATATTCAAAATCGGCCCTCGCATCAACGCATCTGGACGTATGCAGAGCGGCAGTGAAGCTGTTGAGCTTCTCATCGCTCGAGACGCCAAAGATGCCGCCGAGAAAAGTCTCGCAATTGACCAATATAACAAAGACCGCAAAGAGCTCGACAAGCGCATCACCGAGGAAGCCAATGCCATTCTCGAATCTCGCGGTGAAATGCACTCGCCAAAGAAGTCAATCGTCATCTACAACAAAGATTGGCACAAGGGCATTATCGGTATCGTTGCGTCACGTCTGACCGAGCTTTATTACAAGCCATCTGTAGTGCTCACGCTCTCAAACGGTTTGGCGACAGGTTCATCACGCTCTGTTCAAGGTTTTGACATCTACAAAGCCATAGACTCAGCTCGCGACCTGCTTGAGAACTTTGGCGGCCACGCTTACGCCGTTGGTCTTTCGCTCAAAGAGGAAAACATACCGGAGTTCACTCGCCGTTTTGAGGCTTTTGTTGCCGCAAATATCTTGCCGGAACAAATGACACCTCAAATTGACATCGACGCATTCTTGACCTTTGCTCAGATTACTCCCGAATTTATATCAACACTGCGCTTGTTCAATCCTTATGGCCCGGGCAATCAGAAACCGATTTTCTGCACACGTCGCGTTAAGGATTTCGGCACCAGTAAACTCGTTGGTCGAAATTTAGAGCATATAAAGCTCGAAATAGTTGACGATACATCAGGCAAGGTCATCAACGGCATCGCTTTCAATATGGCTTCTTACTTCGAGCATATCCACTCAGGCAAGCCGTTCAACATCTGCTATACAATCGAGGAGAAGAAGCATCATAATGCGCAATCAACACTCCAGCTATTGGTCAAGCAAATACGCACAATCACCGGCGAATAAGCCGCAAATTATATGACTATTCATCAAGTCCTTGAGCATTATTGGGGCTACACAGACTTCCGTCCAAAACAAGAGGATATTATTCGCTCAGTCCTCGATGGCAAAGACACTATCGGTCTACTGCCTACCGGCGGCGGAAAGTCTATAACCTTTCAAGTTCCGGCACTCTGTATGTCGGGACTTACTATTGTTATAACCCCTCTAATCTCACTGATGAAGGACCAAGTGGACAACCTGCGCGACCGCAACATCTGCGCAGTCTATCTCCACTCCGGTCTGTCACGTCCCGAAATTAGATTAGCCTATGACCGCTGCCGACTTGGGGTCGCCAAGTTGCTATATGTCTCGCCTGAGAGGTTAGCACGACAAGATTTCATAGATCAATTAAGACTTTGGGAAATAAGCATGATAGTCGTTGATGAGGCACACTGCATCTCTCAATGGGGCTATGACTTCCGCCCGTCTTATCTCAAAATATGCGAGCTGCGCAAGGCGTTTCCCAATATTCCTGTCTTGGCATTGACAGCATCAGCCACGCCCGAAGTCGTTAAGGATATTGCCGACAAACTGCTCATGCGCTCTCCGGCTATCTTCATCCGCAGCTTCACTCGCGACAACATCAGCTATATCGTGCGATATGACGAAGACAAAGAGGGCAGATTGATAAGAGTACTTACAAACACACAAGGCACGTCTATCGTCTATGTGCGCTCTCGCAACCGCTGTCGCGAGCTTGCAACAATGCTCAATAAACGTGGCATTTCAGCCGACTACTATCACGCCGGGCTTGCTCCGGAAGATAAATCAGAGAAGCAAGACATGTGGAAAAGCGGACAAGTGCGCGTCATTGTCGCCACAAACGCCTTCGGCATGGGCATAGACAAGCCTGATGTGAGGTTGGTTGTTCACTATGACCTGCCATCTTCACTTGAAGAATACTACCAAGAGGCTGGACGTGCCGGACGCGACGGACTGCCATCTTTCGCCGTTCTCCTCGTTGCCAAAACTGACAAGGCACTGCTCACGCGCCGTCTGAACGAGAGTTTCCCGGATAAGGAATTCATACGTCACTGCTACGAGCTGTTAGGCGTATTCCTGAATGTAGGCGTGGGCGACGGCTATAACCAAGTCTATGAATGTAGTCTTGACGTGTTCTGCACTCGTTTCAAGCTCCCGGCAGCGCCAACACGCAGTGCGCTCGGACTGCTTACTCGCGCCGGTTACATCGAATACCAAGAAGACGCAGCAACATCAGCTCGCGTAATGATACTCGCTGAGAAATCTGAATTTTACGGTATAAGTTTAGACCCAACGACAGATGCCGTGCTGCAATGTTTGTTGCGCAGTTACACCGGACTCTTTGCCGACTATGTGTCAATATCGGAGACACGCGTTGCACGCTTGCTAAATATCACGCCGCAACAAGTCTACGAGTCATTGCTGCAGCTCACAAAAATGCACGTGCTACACTACATACCCAAGCGCGTCATACCTTACGTCTACTACCCCACCTCACGCGAACCGACTTCAGAGGTGAAATTACCCAAAGCCGTCTACGAGGAACAGCGCAAGCGTTGCGAATTGCGACTAAACGCAATCAAAGACTTTGCTTTTGACAAAACACAATGCCGCAACGTCAAACTGCTAAACTACTTTGGTGAGCACACAGACAAAGATTGCGGACATTGCGACTACTGCCGTTCCAAACGCCCCGCGGCTGAGCTTGCCGAGCCGACCCGCCAAAGCATACGCGAGGCAATACTCACAATTGTCACTGCACACCCCAATGGCATCGCGCCACACCTAATCATGGCGCAATATCCGACCATGCAGCGCGCTGTCGGCGAAGTCATGCACGATATGCTCGATGATGGCGAGCTAAAATTATTGCAATCTCTGATTTTTATCGGTGAAGAATAACAATTTTTCTATCAAAATCCGCTGTCATAGCGGACGAATTTTGATAGAAAAATCAAAATAATTTGCACTTTTAATGTTAACGTAAGCAAACATAAAGCGCATAAAATCACTCAGAAACGCCATATTAGACAAAAGATGTTAATATACAGCATTTTTTTACCCTAAACTATTGCAGTTACAAATTAAGTTTGTACCTTTGCATCAGTTTTTCATGGTATTAGATTTAAGGTAAGAAGATTATTCGTCGTGATGACGGATAATTTTTTTTGTACCTACTTGAAATGAGTAGGTACTGTTTTTTACATATATACTATCTCCGATGCTACTAAGAATATTTAGTGGTATCGTTTTTTTAATGTAAAGCGGCTAATGCTGCGGCATAGTCAGGCTCATTTTGCATATCATTGACAAGCTCGGTATAGATAACCTTACGCTGTTCATCCAAGATTATAACAGCACGTGCCAACAATCCCGCCATTTTACCATCTATTATCTCAAGACCATATCGGTGCGCGAAGGTCTGTGAGCGGAAAGCCGAAGTCAGCAGCACATTGGTCGTACCTTCAGTAAGACAGAAGCGTTGCTCGGCAAAAGGCAAGTCCATAGAGATACATAACACAACGGTGTTATCAAGCGCTGAGGCTTCAGTGTTAAAGCGACGTATAGACGCAGCACACACCGGCGTGTCTAAACTGGGGAAGATGTTCATCACGATGCGTTTGCCTTTGAAGTCGGCACAGCTGACCTCGTTGAGGTCTTTGTCTACCAATGTGAAGCATGGGGCTTTCTCGCCAATAGCAGGCAGTGAGCCGAAGGTGTGACAGGGCTTGCCTGATAAATAAATTGTTTCCATAAAATAGTATTATAGTAAATTAGTAGATTAGTTAATAAGGCGAATTAGTATTTACTTATTACGCCAAGTTTCTCTATAACATCTGAATACAGATGATTGTTGAAACCGTTAATAACATGGCGTATGATATTTGAACCATCACAAAAGAGTAGTACAGGCGTATTTACTACTCCACAATCACGTGCCAAGCCTCGCACACTAATCAGCGTTTGTTCATCGTGACGATGGTCGCCGACCTGCTCAGATATGCCCTCATGGTGGTGTGAGAGGTAAGCCCAAACTATCTCAACAGCGAAGGGCATAAGGGCACAAGCCTTGCGCACAGAGGCAATGACTTCAGCGGTTGTGGAAACATCGCTATCAAGGAAGGCAATGACCTTAGGCGTGGAAGATTTGTCAGTGGAGCAGTAACGCGAACCGTCAAGTGATTTGGCGTTAAATTGAGGCAGTGGCTTGTCGGGTAACAAATCCAAGGTGTAGGTGCTCTGACGGTAAAGAGAAAATTCATCGGGGTATGTTGAGAGAAGAGCGGCATAATTTATACCGTCAACTAAAATGCTGCTTTCGTCATAAGAATAGTTGACGGTAACAGTTTGCTCACCGAGCTGCCCGGGATTATTTTCGAGAGCAATAGACAAGGGTTTTAGACTTGGCAAGGCGAAAGTATAGCAGTACTCTTGGCACTCATAACCGTCAACTAAACGCACACCCGAAAGGCTCAAACTGTTGACGGTAGACTTGACGGTATAATGATAAGAACTATCAGCAAGAATTTCGCGAAAATGTCGAGCGAGGAACTGCGGCAATAGGTCAACAAACTGAGCATTATTTTGCACTCCTGACTTGACCAATCCGTCAGGCATAAACGGCGAAGGGTCGGCATCATAATGATATTCCAACAGCCGCTTGTCACGATAGCGGAAGTGATTTCCGTCATAGTAAGCGACAAAGCCACGGACATCACCCAACGGCGCATGGAGAGTCCAGTCAATAAGATAATCGGCAGGCGACAGACTGTCAGCGGCTGCACATTTACTGTTAAGTCTCACATCATAGCACACCGGACGGTCAAGCGTCGGCATCAACACTTCATATCTCGCTGTGGCAAAAAAAGACGGCACACTATCCAAGCATGCCGCGAGTTGGTCGAGTGAACGAGCTTGTGTCGTTCCCACCAAAAATATTGTAATAAGACAAGGCATTAGGCGGTTCATGCCACTTATAACGCCTCATCGGTCTAATTGTTCACCGCAAAGAGCTAAAAGTTTTGTGACCTTTGAGATAATACTCAATCAAAATATTGCGACGTGTATTCTTGTCAGCCTTCAACAAGTTAACATCAGGGTGGTCAGTATATTCGCGAGCCATACGAGCGAAGTCACGATGAGCGCGCAAGATTGCTCCGGCATTGCCAAAGTCAAATGTCACGACAAACTTCACCCATGCTATCGTGTCAAGCAAGCGACGGCGAATGAGAGCCGACTTGCGGTCGCTGTCCGGAAGGTTCTTGTGAAGCATCAACAAGTTGTTGCGGAAATTGAGATAGGTCTTGCGAGGATTAGACGCCGGGAGTGAGCCGCCACCAAGATGATAGACGCAAGCCTTCGGCACTGCCACCAAGCTGTAGCCTGCCAATTTGATGCGCCAACAGAGGTCAATTTCCTCCATGTGAGCAAAGAATTTTGCGTCAAGTCCCCCAACCTTTTTATATAAGTCGGTGCGCACCATCAGCGCCGCACCGGTGGCCCAAAAGACTTCGGCAACGTCATCATACTGTCCATTGTCCGTCTCGCAAGTATCGAAGATGCGGCCTCGGCAATATGGATAGCCGTTGCGGTCGAGATAGCCGCCTGACGCGCCGGCATACTCAAATTTATCCGGCTGATGATGACTACGCAGCTTTGGCTGAGCCGCGCCGACCGTTGGATGCTGTTCCATGTAATCAGTCAAAGCATTAACCCACCCTTCTGCCGGAGCAACGTCAGAATTTAGCAACACACAGTAAGGCGCATCTGACATAGCTAATGCACGGTTATAACCTTCAGCGAAGCCATAGTTCTTATCAAACAGCCACAGCTCAACATCTTTAAATTCGCTTTTTAGCAACTCAACAGAGTCATCGTCAGAGCCATTGTCGGCGACAATGACACGCGCGACAGAGCTGTCTGTGTTAGCTATTACAGCAGGGAGGTATTCGCGAAGCAACTTCGCGCCATTCCAGTTAAGTATGATTACATCGACTTTTGCAGCCATATTATTCTTGATTGGATTGAGGTAATGTTACGGGTATTTTCCAACGCTTGTGACTCCAGAGCCATAAGGCAGGGTCACGTCGGATGGTTTCTTCGAGCAGATGGGCATAACGCTCAGTGACTTCGCCGGGCTTAGTCTCGGCAATATCGTCAGCCAAGAGTCTAAAGACAACGCGGTAGTAGCCTCGGCGCGGCTTGTACATATCAATGTAAGCGACGCCCATATCTAACTTACGTGCCAAAGTCTCAGTGCCGCTGATGAAAGCCGTCGGCTGATTGAGGAACATCGTGATGTGTGTCGGGTCGCCGTGGCTCGGCTTCTGGTCACTCATGAAACCGTCAAGTGATGCGATGCCTGCGCGCTTCAGTTTGAGCATATCTCGCAAGACCATAGACTTGGCGAATGAGTGAGTGCCAAAACGGCTGCGCACCTCCAACATCAATTGGTCAAATATTTTGTTGCGCAACGGGCGATATACTTGACCAAAGATAGCCTTCTGCGAGCCGTGATGTTTGCTGTGCAAAGCCACAGATGTGACCCATTCCCAGTTAAAACTGTGAGAGAAATATGCTATCACGCTTTTGCCATCAGAGAGTAATTGGTCTATCGGTTCAAGACCTTCAAAAGTCATGTGACGCATCATCTCCTCGTCAGAGATATGCAGCAACTTTATCGTCTCAAAGATATAGTCAGTAAAATTGCGATAAAAATCACGTGAAATCTTGACCAATTCTTCTTCCGACTTATCGGGGAAACTTTTGCGCAAATTGTCAAGGATGACTTTGCGACGATAGCCAATGGTGTGACATAACAAGAAATATGTGACATCAGACAGCGCGTAAAGCGCGCCGAATGGCAGTCGGGCAACGCCCTTGAGCAGTAATTTTAATATGCCGTACAGAACTTTGTGCATTATTGTATAAGTGTACCGCTAAAGCTCTCAGTCTCGCTGTTATATTTGCCAAGTCTGACGTTGACAATGTGATTGTCAAGCTCGGCAGGCGCTTCGACTTCAATTTTAAGATAATTATCAGTAAAACCGCTCATCGGATGATTGCGTCGCGGATGCTCCAAGAGCACCGGTCGCACGGTGTTCTCAAAGCGCGAAGCAAACTCGGCGAGCATCTTCTCACTGAGTGCCAACATACGACTTGTGCGTTTATGCTTCAACTCTTGACTGACAACGTGAGGAATCTCCAAGGCGCGAGTGCCGGGGCGTTCAGAGTATGTGAACACGTGCAAACGCGAAATGGGCAGTGAGCTGATAAAGTTATATGACTCTTCAAAGCAAGCATCAGTCTCGCCTCTTGCACCGACAATCAAGTCAATGCCGATAAAAGCATCAGGCATCGCCTCGCGTATGCACTGCATCTTGTGAGCAAACAATGATGTGTCATAGTGACGGCGCATCAGTTTCAACACCTCGTCAGAGCCACTTTGCAAGGGCACATGGAAGTGCGGCATGAAAGCGCGTGATTGCGCCACAAACTCAATTATTTCGTCCGTCAACAGATTTGGCTCAATTGACGAAATGCGATAGCGTTTTATGCCCTCGACCTTATCCAATTCGCGACATAGGTCAAGGAAATTATCATCGCGACCTTTGCCAAAGTCGCCGATATTGACACCTGTGATAACGATTTCGCGTCCACCATCCTCGGCGGCTTGGTTGGCTTGCGCCACAAGTTCATCAATTGTCGCCGAGCGCGAACGACCGCGAGCCATCGGTATTGTGCAATAAGTGCACCAATAGTCGCAACCGTCTTGCACCTTCAAGAAGAAACGTGTGCGGTCGCCACGGTCGCATGACGGAGTAAACTTGCGTATATCTTTGGCGGGAGTGATAATGGTCTGTGGTTTGCGGTCGCGACACCATGTGTTGACAAAGTCGCAAATCTCAGCCTTGCGGTCGTTGCCGGCAACGATGCAGACGCCGGGCAACGCTGCGACCTCTTCGCTTTTGAGTTGAGCATAGCATCCGGTCACGATGATAGCAGCATCGGGATATTTACGATTAAACGAGCGTATCGTTTGGCGACATTTCTTGTCAGCCAACTCGGTGACGCTGCAAGTATTGACAACGATAAAATCAGGCGTTTCTGACGCTGTCGAGCGGCGAATGCCACACTCGGCTAACATACGGGCAATCGTTGATGTCTCTGAGAAGTTGAGCTTGCATCCAAACGTGTGAAATAATGCTGTACGTGTATCAAAGGTGCTGTTATCAATCATAGCTGTTGGCTATTGGTTATAAGAGTTAATAATCCGCGCAATATCTTCGGCATCTTCGGGTGAGGTGCAAGCTGTAATAGGCAAGCTGACGACCTCACTGCCGAGTTGTTCGGCAATAGGCAAATTCAAGTCGGCATATTGGCTGTAACAGGGCTGGCGATGTGGCGGCGTAGGATAGTGAATAGCTGTCTCAACGCCGTTGTTCATCAAGAAGTCGCGAAAGCTGTCGCGGTCACTGACGCGCACGACATACTGATGCCATACATGCGACTTTGTGCCGTCATAGTGCGGCTTTATTACGCACGGATTTGTGATAGTGTCATTATATATCTTCGCCAAATTGCGGCGATAGTTGTTAATTTGGTCTGTATGAGGCAATTTGACACGCAAGATAGCTGCTTGCATCGGGTCGAGGCGCGAGTTATAGCCGGCATAGACGTTGTGATACAGACGGTCAGAGCCATAGTTGCGCAATGCGATAATTGCCTTCGCAAGTTCTTCATCATCAGTCGTCACCGCACCGGCATCGCCCAAAGCGCCGACATTTTTTGTCGGATAGAAACTAAATCCGGCAGCATTGCCCAAAGCGCCACTGTGGTGACTGCCACCAAGCCCGGCGAGGTCAGACACAGCGCCAATAGCTTGTGCATTATCCTCAACGATAAGCAGATTGTGGCGGCGTGCGAGGTCTAACATCGTTTGGTCATAGCAAATTTGACCATAGAGATGAACCGTCAATATTGCTTTTGTGCGCTCGGTGATAGCCTTGTCGATAAGCTGAGTGTCAAGGTTATGCGTCTCGACAGATGGCTCAACAAACACCGGCGTGAGTTTGTTCTCTGTGACAGCGAGAACAGATGCGATGTAAGTATTAGCGGGAACAATCACCTCATCGCCGGGGCGCAGTCTGCCCAATTCGATATAAGCGCGAAAGATGATTTTAAGAGCGTCAAGACCGTTGCCCGTGCCGATAGCATAACGGCAGTCTGTCATTGCAGCAAGCTCGGTCTCAAAGCCTTCCACCTCTTGACCGCCGATATACCTGCCACTGTTTATAACGCGTTGTGTCGCCGATGTTATTTCGGCGATAAACGGCTCATTGACCGTGGCGAGATTGAGAAAGGGATATTTAGCGGGCATTATTTGGTGTATATTTTATCTTTGGTTAGTTCTAAAAATTTATCGTAGTCACGCACATAATCCTCCTCAGAGAATTTTTTGCTTGCCAAGACCAAACAAACGGCACCTGATGAGAAATTGCTCACCGTCAGCCATATACCACAAGGAACAAAAGCCGGACGGTCGGGACTGTTCAGTGTGATAGTGCGTTGATTGTGACCGTCGTCTATTGTGATATCAAAGCTGCCTGTAAGAGCTATGAGCAACTGATTATCACAGAAGTGAGAATGGCCGCCGCGGTCAGCACCTGCAGGCGCGTCATAGATATAGAATACGCGCTTGACATCAAAAGGCAGTGTGCGCTCAGTTGTCGCAGAAGCGTTCTCGACAACCGTCATTGAGCCGTTGGGATGTCGCAGACGAGGCAATTGGATTATGCGACATTGCTCTATCGAGGATGTTCGGTGGGAATCAATCATTGCTTGCTGCGTCTTTAAATTGTTTGTAATCTCTTATATAATCACCTTCATCGAAGTTGGCAGACGCGATGACGATAGCCGTAGCGCCTGACGAGAAATTGTCGATTGTGCGCCACGTCATAGGCGGCAAGAGCAGACCTTCGTCACAGCGTTTCAGTGTGATGCGGCGCGCGCGACCTTGACCGGTGTCAATTGTCACGTCAAAGCATCCGCTCATTGCGACGATAAGTTCTGAAGTTGTGCGCAAAGCGCGACCATGACGCTCCGTGCCTCCGGGCAGGTCATACATCCAGTAGACGCGCTCTATCTCGAAAGGCAAACGCTGACCGCCCTCGATAAACGACAGATTGCCGCGTGCATCTTCAATCTTTGGCAGACTTATTAATGTAGGCTCATCAGACATCTTCACGTGATAATTTTAGTAGATATTTACCATAATCATTAGACAACATCTGACGCGCACTTGCGATAAGTTGGTCACGAGTTATGAACTTGCGGCGATATGCCACTTCCTCAAGCACTGCGACTTTGAAGCCCTGACGCTTCTCTATAGCCTCGATAAACGAAGCAGCCTCCATCAGCGAGTCTATCGTGCCGGTATCGAGCCATGCAAAACCGCGACCGAAGCAGGACACTTTGAGTCTGCGCTGCTCCAAGTAAGCCGCATTGACTGACGTAATCTCAAGCTCACCGCGAGCCGACGGCTTGACATCTGCCGCAATATCCACGACATCATTGGGATAGAAATAGAGACCTGTCACCGCCTTATCGCTGTCAGGCTCGTCAGGTTTCTCGACAATCTTCACCGGCTCATTGTTACCGTCAAGTGTCACGACACCATAACGGCGTGGATCATCGACGGGATAGCCGAAAATCGTAGCAAAACCGTCCTCGGCATTCTTCACCGCATTGAGCATCATCTGCGTGAAACCTTGACCATAAAAGATATTATCACCAAGCACGAGACACACATCATCATCGCCGATAAAGTCGCGACCGATGATGAATGCTTGAGCCAAGCCCTCAGGACGTGGCTGCTCGGCATAACTGAAGTGTACGCCCAAAGCCGAACCGTCACCCAACAGGCGCTCAAACTGCGGCAAGTCTGTCGGTGTGGATATTATCAATATCTCCCTTATGCCTGCGAGCATAAGCGTTGAGACGGGATAATAAATCATTGGCTTGTCATAGACAGGCATCAACTGCTTTGATACGGCTATCGTAAGAGGGTAAAGGCGAGTGCCGGACCCTCCGGCAAGTACAATTCCTTTCATGGTTTACAGCTTATATAAGCACAGCACAAAACGCGCCGAGAGCGGTGTCTCGCCGTGCGTTTTCATTGTGTTGTGAGGATTATTCATAATGTGTTGTCTATTTTAACAAGCGAAGTTACAAAATAAATGTTACACATCAACAACTTTGCGCCAAAAAACTCCCTAAAATCACGCTTAAAGACCCTCATAAAGACAAAAGCGGTCCCGCAGAGGAGCTGCGAGACCGATGATAGGGCTTATTTGTGATATTACTCGGCAATCTGCTGGAGTGCGGTGGCAAATTGGTCGGGGCATGATGTCCCTTTTGCGCCGCATTGGATGCCTTTAAGACGTGAGATTACATCTGTCACACGCTGACCACGGACGAGTGCCGATATGCCTTTGAGGTTGCCGTTACAGCCGCCAATAAATTGCACATCTTTAATAATGCCGTCTTCGACATCAAATTCTATAACTCGGCTGCAAGTGCCGACGGTTTCATACTGATACTTCATAATTATACGGATAAGATTTTTATACTGAGTGTATCGCTTTTGACTTGCGATAAATGATTGTCGTAACGATGAATGATAGCAGAGAGCAAACGATGAGCACGCATGACGAGCTTATCTGTATATCGCCAATGCCAACAATAGGTGACACAGCACCGCCAAAGACAAAGCCGATAGCGCCAACGATAGCGGCGGCAGCTCCGGTGTAGGTGCGACCTTGGTCCATTGCCATTGACGTGGTGGTGGTGAATACCATACCGAGGCAGAAGAGCATCAACAGTGTGGTTGATTCATAGATGATAAAGTCATTGAAACACAACACTCCGGCGAGTTGCAGCACGGCAAAAACCGTCATGCCTAATGCGCCAACTGTCATAGCTTTATTGAGTGACTTAAATTTGAGTGCCACTCCCGATCCTACACCTATAAATATAGAGTTAATGCCAAAGATAACGGCAAACCATATTTCGTTATAGTGGAAGTGTGACTGTATGATGAACGGCGCTGCCGAGATATAACCGAAGAGCGTACCTGAGGCGAAGCCGTATGCCACTACCAAAGCTACGAAGCGCTTTATGGCGCATACTTTGGGATATTCGGTGAATGTGGACATCAGTGAGCCTTTAAAGCGTTTGTCTGTCGGCAAAGTTTCGCGATAAATCAAGCTCATCACAAAGAGCAGCACGCCGATTACAGCCAAGATAACAAAGATGCCTTGCCAGCCGATAGAGTTCGCTACAAGACCGCCGATGATAGGCGCTGTCGCAGGTGCGATGCCGTTAATAGCGCCAATGATAGCCATCATTTTTGCCAACTCGCGTCCTGCATAGCAGTCTGTCGCAATGGAGCGTGCCAAGACAATGCCACCGGCGCCGCCCAAGCCTTGTGCAAGACGGCAGATTAAGAAGAATGTAATATTTTCGGAGAACACACAAGCCACGGCAGCCACGATAAAGAGCGCCATAGACACGATTAAGATAGGACGACGTCCCCACTTCTGGCTCATCTGTCCAAAGAAGATTTGACCCACTGCCAAACCAATCATACCCATAGTGAGCGAGAACTGCACCAACGCCTCTGTCGTGTGGAAGTCCTCAACCATTGACGGCAATGTCGGCAGGTACATATCCGTGAGGAAGGGACCGAAGGCTGACAATACGCCAAGAAAAATAATTAGAAAATAAAAATACCCCGTAGAGCGGTTCGCGCCAGACTGTGCAGTCTTGCGTTCCTGAGTGTTTTGCATAAAGTTTTATCGTTGTTTTTTAAATTACAGGCTAATCTCGGAAACTGACCAAGTGCGTCATTCCTTGCCTTTTACGTCTGCAAAGTTACGAATTTTTTGCGGCATACGCCAAATTTTCGCAGCAAAATGGCAAAATGAAAAAATGGCAAAACATTCATGGTTAAAAAATAATAAATAATTACATTTTGTTCCCAAATTAGCGAAGATACTAAAATCTTTTAGTAAGTTTGCAAGGTTAAGCGTATTAGCAATTATCAAATGAAAGCTCTCGAACAAGTAAAGAAAATAGAATCTGTAGTGCTTTATGTACTTCGCAATTTCACCGAAGGGGTTGATTACATCAAACTCTTCAAGATAATCTATTTCGCCCAAAAGGAATATCTCGCCAACTATGGCAAGGTGCTGTGTCCTGACACCTTCAAGGCTCGCACCTTCGGCCCTGTGCCGGCATTATCCGACAAGGTTATCAAACTTGTAGAGTTAGGAGATGATGATATTAACTCATATCCTGACCTCAAGAGTTTCTGTAATTCAATCCGCGTACAAGGTCAGTTGGTATACGCTTTGGCAGAACCCGATATGGATTATCTGTCAAAAAAAGAATGCGAATATCTCGACAAATGGTATAGCTACTGCAAGGACAAGGATTCAAAGACAGAGTTGTCACCTGAGTCTCATGATGAAGCATACGAGAGAGCGTATGCTCGTTACAAGGAAGACCCACAGTTGGGAACTTTAACAAATATCGAGATAGCAAAGGCAGGTGGCGCAACTGACAAGATGGTTGCCTATATTCGTGAAAAGGAACTAATTGCAACCGAACTCTCCTGATGGATTTAAAGGAAAACAATCTACTATCAAAACTGCAAGAAGAGATGCGACGGGCTTCTCTCGTCAAGGGTATCGAAGACCTTCAGGTCGGTGATATTGTGTATTACGACATGGATCGAGCCGATGGCATCGTACCCACTCCAAACTATGATTCCAGACTCAAATATGTGGTAGTAGCGGGAGCTAAATCCAACGCCAAAGAGGTTTGCGCCGTACTCATCAACACCGACAACGACCACTCCCTCGTTCCCGACTGGCAAGCAGAGCAATACCTCATCAAGCAGGAAGACTATCCTACCATCCTTGATCACGACAGTTGGATTGACTGTACTGACCCCAAGGAATTGAAGGTCTCAAAAATCAAGGCAAAAGAAGCCGAGAAGAAAG
>CAYYAA010000044.1:0-17457 GCA_964469875.1 uncultured Bacteroides sp. | reverse complement strand
ATTGGTCAATAAAAACGCCCGCAACTTTGACGAGCTGCGGGCGTTTTTATTGACTATTGTATTGTTAGATTATCTAACGACTACTTTAGATGTTTGAACTGCGCCATTGTCATATGTCACACGTTTAACATAGATACCGTTAGACGGTGTGATAATGCGACGACCTGAGAGGTCATAATATTCAGACTTAACAACCTCACTGTTGATAATAGTAGAGCCGACGCCGCTTTCAGATTCAGCCTTAACATCAGCACGTGCGGCATTAACGATATAGCCTGTTGTTGCATCAAGCAAGAGAGCTACAACGCGGAGCTTCTCGCGGTTTTGAACCAAGTTATCGCCGGAATTATTAACAGCTTTATTGATATCAATCTTATAGTTATGGTTAACAGCCTCCAAGTTCTTTACAGAAGTCGGGATTGTGTTATCAATGCCATAAACATCATCAACATAAATAGCTACGTCGTTAAAATGAAGACCTGAGATATAGGTTTCGCCATATTTACCACCTGCGCCAAAGTCAGCTAACTCTTCAATGCCTGTTTCACCCAAAATAGTAGTATTTGGATATTGAGCATAGTAGTTACTTTGACTCCATTTCTCGCCTGTCATATCATCAGCAACGAGTACATAAGTCAACTTATAATTAATGCTATCCAATGCACTGGCAAATGTTACTGTTGTATTTACATCAATAATATCGCTACCTTTAGATTGGAATGCTGCGTTAACATCAACGGCAGCAGATGCAATTTCAGCACAACGCTCAAGCCATTCGTTCTCAACGGGGAAATCACCAACTTGATTTACGCCATAGAATGGGTCACCTTTCTCTTTGCGGTCAAAAACAGCCATTGGGAAACTTGACTGCTCATTGGGGTATGTTGAAGACAACTCCATGGGGTCAGAGCCGCTAAAGCGTCCGTGATAAGCGATGCCGATAAAGTTAGGATAATTATTGCTCATGTGTTCGAGAGCGGCAAAACCGCGAGTACACCAACCGCAAAGCAGGTCTGTGTATTCCTCCTCAACCGAGCGGTGAACAGGGATAAATGAGTAATAAGTGATGGTAGACTGAGCTGAATTGCCTTCAATAGTGTTCACTTCACCGTTCACTTTATCAATAGATACAGCCAAATCTTGCACGCCTAAAAGGTCATAACCGGGGATTTCAAAGCTGACCGTAGCGGCATTGCCTAAGTTAGCAGGGATTGCCTCTGTCAAGTCAAGGTGTGAGGTACCTTTAGCATCAGCACCAATTGAATAGCTAAAGTCAAGTGAGCTAATGGGTTTCATACCATAGTTGGCAATTGAGAGGCTCAGGGATGCCTTATCATTAGCCTTCACATTTTGATTTGCCAAAGACTTGATAGTCGCAGCGTTATTTGGGAAATTACCGTCAAGGACAACATTGATGGCAGCTGTGAAACTTTCAGTCTCTGATTTATCCATCCATTTTAAGTAAGAACGACTTGCGTGGATATAAAAACCGTTTTCTGAGGCAGTTGCTGCGCCAACAATCGGTTTGTTTGCATAATCATCAGTTAACTTTGTGACAGTGAAAGAATAGCCGACATAGAGACCTGATTCAGGAATGGTATATGTCTCATCGAAGTTAACAACGACCTCACCGTTTTCAGGTGTTGCACTTACTGTCGTAATATCGGGGGCGTTGACCTTTTTCTTATTGACAACTTCCAATTTGAGTTCAGATGATAGCCATACGCTGTAGCCATAAACACTGTCAGTCTGATTGACAGGGATTCTGACACTCTTAATCTTAGAGCCGACGAGAGAGGGCGCATCGATCTTGATGGCTACGTCATAAGTCTCTGTTCGAGTTGTGCCCCACGTCGATAACTCAGAGCTTCCTGTCGGGCGGTAAGTAAACTCGGTGGCACTGCTACTCGGCACTGCCAAACCTAAGCATACTGCAAACAATAGTAATGCTTTCTTTATCATGTTAAATAATTTAAATTAAATAGTCAATCGACTATCACGGAGACAGCCGACTGACTAATGTATGTTTGGTTATTTGTTATTATTTCGCAATTTTTGAAACTTTAACAGTGTTATCATTGAACGTAACCTTCTTGATGAACAATCCATTTTCGGGGTTGACAACTCGACGGCCGGTCAAATCATAATAAAGTTCAGACTTAACAGCCTTGTCTACAGCGATATTATTAACACCGGTAACGCCGTTTGTAAATTCTTCGCCGGTATTGATGTTAATTTCAATCAGGTCTGATTTGATTTCCTTGCCTTCCTCCGGACGATAGATAGTCTGTACACCAACGGTGTCAAAGCCATCGCAGTAGAGTGAAATGGATGTGGTGCCGCTATAGTTATAGAAGTCATAAACAGTTGAATATCCGAAAGGAATATCAGTAATATCTTCTTCTACATCATACATATCGCTATAGAATGTGTACGGCTCACCGTCAATAAAGACGTTATAGAATACCTTGCTTGAGTCGAGCAAATCGCCATCTGTTGAGATCTTAAAGATATCAAAATCGAAAATATACTCTGTGCTTTCATCTGAATAATCCGCAAATCCTTCAATTACAGGATTTTTAGGGGTAGCATTTGACAAATCGCCTTGTGACTTGATAACGTCATATTTGTAAGCTACCAAATAGTAGCTATCTTCATCAAAATCAAGTGTCTGGTAAGCTGTAATTGCCACACTATCAGCAGCAGTGTAAGCATCTTTTTCCGGGTCATAAGTCAAGACAAGTTCATCTGTCGGAGTGTACTCCGTATAGTAGTAATCCCAATCTTCCCAGTATTCTTCGGTGTAAGTTGCAGGGACAAAGTATGCTTGATAGCCACTAATTACACCTACTGTTTGAGGCTCGAAGGTAGCAGTATTACCGCTCAAAGTACCTTTAATCCATGTATCAGGAGCGCTCTCAAAGATACCTTTGATATAGATAGTTTTATCATCTTTAGCTACAGTAACAAAGTGACCGCTACCATCATGCAGAAAAGCGTACTCTTTACCTTCGAGGTCAACATCCTTAATAGACTCATCAACAAACGGAGTCATCACGATGTCTGTATCGCCAAAGCCGGTCCATCCACCTTCAGCATCTGACATTGAAAGGTAAGTGTCTTCGCTGTCGAGTTGTTGGATAACGCCGTTCTCATAGCTAAAACGAAGGACTTGGCTTTCGGCTTGATCATAATTGACATTTCCTTCATCCCAATCAATAGTGATTTTCTGAAGGTCGGCATAGTATGTATCACCATCTTCAGATAATATGGCTTGAGGCAAATTAACGGTAATGATACCGTCTGAGAGAGTACCCTTGATGTAAGAGTCAGTAGGCCATTCTGCGATAGGGTCTTTGAAATAGACCGAACCGTCTTCAGCGAATACCACTTCGCTGATGTTACCTTCTACTTGCTCTACTCCAAGTCCGAAGTAAGAGAGATAGAACGAGTAGGATGAGCGAGAGAACTGTTTTGTTTCGCCGGCAGGTGCTTCAGTGATAATAGTAGGAGTATTAATCACGAAACCACCGTCGATAGAAGCTCTTGCCGGTGCTTTTTTCAGTTCAGCAATAGGCTTAACAGATTTGAGTGTTTTACCGTTAAGTTGATGTTTAACAGCTTTGTCAATGTTAGTCAACATAGGTTGATTAGCGTCGGCATTGCGCAGTTTCAGAGGTAGAGCAGCGTCCACTGATAATGCTGCTACTAACAACAATGCAGGAATGAGAGATAATCGTTTCTTCATAATCCTTAGAAATTAAATCTGTAAATAAAAAATGTAATAGTTTTGTATGTTTAAGAAGCATAAAGTTGACTATCATTTGGCAAAATTACTCATTAATTTTCATTTTGCAAGTATTTTTTAGGAAAAACCTTACAAATGCAATACTTTTAACAGATTTAACTAAACAAACGCCATTTTTGGCTGTAAAAAGTCCTCGATTCAACGTGTGCCGAATCGAGGACTTCTGTTTGACACTCACAACAAAATTATACTTGTTTTATTTTATTACTTGTTTAGCTGTCGTGACGGAGCCGTCATTGAAGGCGGTGCGCTTAACGTAGATGCCGTTAGAGGGATTGGTTACGCGGCGGCCTGTGAGGTCATAATATGTTACGTTTTTGACTTGACGATCAGCGCTGAGGCTTGATACACCCGAATTATCATTTACAGGCATAACAGTGGCTTCTTTTGTTGCCAAGTCATAATAGAGAATGTCAGAGCGGAACTCTTTGCCTTCCTCCGGACGGTAGAGTATTTGCACGCCTACGCTTTCAAAGCCGTCAGAGAAGATTGCAATAACGCGTTCAACGCCAAATGGGATGATTGACGAGCCTGATGACATACTGTAAGGCATATCCTCAATATCTTCGTCCAAGCCATAATCGCCGGCATCAAAGGTCATAGGTTCATCATCAAGCAAGATGTTATAATAGAGTTTGCTTTCGTCAAGCAAGTCACCTTTGGTTGACAAGAGGTTGAGATAGAAGTCAAAGTCATATTCGCCCATCCACGTGTAGTAGTTATAGAAGCCCACGAGTGAAGGAGCTGCCGGGATAGCCTCTGAGACATCACCCTGACGTTTGATTTGCGGAGTAGCGTAGACGGTGAGAGGATTTCTCAGCACTTCATCATCTTGAGACGTTGCTGCCAAGATAACAACATCATCGTCAGCAACATAAGCGTCTTTTTGCGCATCATAGTTCAACTCAAGTGAAGCAAGGCGGTGATATTCAACGTATGAGTAAGGATAAGTTACACCGTTATACTCGTATTCAGTATTTACCGTGACTTGTTTTGCGGGGATGAAATAAGCCTCACTGCCATTAATCAAGCCGAGAGGTTGCAAGTCAAAGGCTGCATGTGTGCCGTTGAGTGTACCCTTAATCCACACACCTTCAGCGCTCTTAAACAAGTTCTTAATATAAACATCCTGACCGTCTTTTGCTATAGTGACGTTGTGACCGTTATTTCCGTCATAAGTGAAGATATAATCTTCGCCGGGGAGATTGACGTCTGTCAAAGCATCACTCTTATAGGGGTGCAGTTCGATATTAGTATCAGCATAGCCATACCAGTCATGTCCTGACTTATCGGTGAATGATAGATAAGCGTCACCGATTTGTGTTAGCACGCCATCTTTGAGTGTAAAGCGAAGTGTCTGGTCTTCTATTTTTTGATGATCGGTAGCATAATCCTCGCCTATTGCCATCATTGAAAGGTAGACTTGAGTTTTACCAACGAGTGCAACATATTGCGGCAATTTGATGCTGACTGTATCATTGGCAACCGTTCCAACCATGTAACAGTTGGATGACCATTCCCATTTACTGTTAGGATTTTTGATGTAAACCATGCCATCGTCAGTGAAGACAACTTCAGTAATATTACCCGTAACATCTTCTGTCTTGTAGCCGTTTGTGGTGTAATAGATAGAATGAGCTGAACGAGAATACTGTTGTGGAGTACCGCCGGTTACCGATGTAATGATAACGTCATCATCATCACCATCACTTGTGTAAACGGCATTAGCCTTAGTGTTTTGAGCAACGCGCAGCGTGGGTTGCGGTTGAGTGCAACGATGACCGAGAGCCTTAACTGCTTCGGGAGTGACATCTGCGCCGGCAGTGAACGCGGTCATTAAGGCAAGCGCAGCAATTAGGTGTAGTTTTTTTGTCATAAGTAATCAGTGAATCATTAATTATATCGTTATGTAACTTTCGCTTATCATCTAAAGCGTTCTGCAAATATAGATATTAGTTTTTTACCGTGCAATAATTTTTTCAAGTCAATTAAATATGTAACACTAATGTAACTGTATGAAAAATCCCCGACCTGACCGAAGCCAAATCGGGAATTATATCTTCGAGCAAAGCCGCTTCAGATTATTTCACGACTTGTTTTGAGGTGCTGACAGTGCCGTCTGTATAGCTTACGCGCTTAACATAAATGCCGCTTGCAGGCTGAGCTACACGGCGACCTGTGAGGTCAAAATATTCTGTTGATTTAACAGACTTTGAAATTGTTACGTCACCAACACCGGTAAATTCCTCGGTATAATATTCTTTTGTCGCCACATCATAGAAGGCGATGTCAGAGCGATAGTCCTCACCGTTAGATGAGCGATAGATTGCCTGAACGCCAATCTTGTCAAAGCCTTCGGCATAAAGATAGATTAGGTGTTCGAGTCCGTCAGCAAAGACATCATGCCCATCGTCATAGCTATACGGGAAGTCGGTCATGTCTGTCTTGGCATAGATATAATCGTCGCAGAAGAGCGTAGCCACTTCATCATCAAAATAAAGGTTGTAGTAGAGCTTATCAACGTCGAGGAGATTGCCGTTTACATCAGTCTTATAGAGATCAAAATCAATATAGTTAGTGCCCTCCCACGGGTCATCAGTGGTCCAAACATCCGTGATAAGCGGTGTTGCGGGTTTTGCCACGGTAACATCGCCTTGATATACGATAACGGCGTTATCATAATATTCAATAGCATCGGCGAAGTCTTTATTGGTATTGATTACAAACGAATAATCTTGCGGAATGGTGTACTTATCCTCATCTGCGTTATATGTCAACTTCAGCGATGACTTCAAGTTATATGTATAATAGTAAGTATCTTGCACTTGGTCTACCGTCAACTTTCCGGGCACAAAATATGCGTGATGGTTGTCTATTACGCCGAGATATTGCGACTTTAAGGTCACGGTGCTGCCTGAGATTTCACCTTTTGACCACACATCGGGCAGTGACGCACTTACACCCTTGATATAAAAGTCATTGCCGACAGTCGCAATGCTGACATGGTGACCGTCTTCGTCATATAACATTGAGTACTCTTTGCTTTCCACTCCGGGGTCAGCGACAGTTTCCTCATCCAACAATGTCATCTCATAAGCGCCGTCAGCATAGTTCACCCAGTAGTTTGATGGACCGTACATTGCGAGTGAGACACCTTCATTTAACTGTTTGATTTTGCCGTCTTTATATGAAAATCTAAGCACTTGGTCATCAGAGAGTGTCGCATCGGGATAGCCATCGGCATCAAGCGCCACGGTAGCGAGCTTTGCGGTATATTTATAGGTCTTATAGTTGAGTATATACTGCGGCAGGTTCACCACGATTTCATCGCCCTCGATAGTACCTTTAAGGTAACTATCAGTTACCCAGCCACCAAATGGATTTTTAAAATATACCTCATTATTATCACCGAATACGACTTCCTGAGCATAGCCATAATCATAAGCGTGATAGACATTATCATAATAATAGTACCATGAATCAGCATTTCGAGAATACATACGTTTCTCACCAACCGGGTCTGTAATCAACACGTCGTTAGCATCAACGCGCCCATCGTCAGTAATGCGCTGAGGCGCAGCGGTCAGTGTCCGAGGAGTTTCTTGGAGCGAGTTATGTGCATTGCGCAACATTGAATATTTGGTCGTTGCGGGCAGACCTTTATGACTTACATTTGCTGCCCCTGCTGTGAATACGGCAATTACACCGCTCAAAGCCAAAAAGAGTAATTGTTTCCTCATATATGATTCTTAATTTAATTATTCAATGTAATAATGATTTTGGTCTTACAATTTATCGGCAAATATAGCATTAATTTATCATTTTGCGAATAAAAGCGACAAAAAAATTACAAAATCGCATTGAAAGCGTCCTTATATGTTGTCAGACGAGTGCAATTTGCGAAATACGATAAAGTTATGTAACTTTGCTAACTATTTCTGAATACAGGAAAAAATGAAAGATCTCATAATAAGCAAGGAGACCACAGAGCGCACGGTGCTCGTAGGTCTGATTTCACAACAACAGGACGAAACACGCGCAAACGAATATCTCTCGGAGTTAGCGTTCTTGGCAGATACCGCCGGAGCTACCACCGTCAAGACTTTCTTGCAACGTCTCGACTACCCTAACCCTCGCACTTTTGTCGGCAAAGGCAAGTTGGAGGAAATCAGAAATTTCGTTGAGGAAAACGAGATTGGCATGGTCATTTTTGACGATGACCTCACAACTAAGCAGGTTTCTAATATCGAAAGCGAACTGAAGGTCAAAATTCTCGACCGCACAAGCCTGATATTGGACATCTTCGCTAAACGTGCGCAGACAGCAAGCGCAAAGACACAAGTCGAGCTTGCACAATATCAATATCTCTTGCCGCGACTGACACGTATGTGGACGCACCTTGAACGCCAACGTGGTGGTATCGGTATGCGCGGCCCGGGTGAAACGCAGATCGAGACCGACCGCCGTATCATCCTCGACAAGATTTCGCGTCTTAAAGCCGAACTTGAATCTTTAGACAAACAGAAGTCTATCCAACGCAAAAACCGCGGCAAGCTGACGCGCGTAGCTCTCGTGGGTTATACCAACGTTGGTAAGTCTACATTGATGAACGTACTGAGCAAGAGTGATGTTTTTGCCGAGAACAAGCTGTTCGCAACGCTTGACACGACGGTGCGCAAGGTGGTGATTGAGAATCTGCCGTTCTTGCTGACAGACACCGTGGGCTTTATCCGCAAGTTGCCGACACACTTGGTAGAGTCATTCAAATCGACACTCGACGAGGTGCGCGATGCTGACCTTTTAGTACATGTGGTGGACATCTCCCACCCCAATTTCGAGGAACAGATAGCTGTCGTTGAGCGCACACTGCAAGACGTATGCGATGGTGCAAACAAGCCGACAATCCTCGTATTCAACAAGATAGACGCATTCACCTATACGCCGAAGGATGCAGATGACCTCACAGAGCGCAAGCGCGAAAACATTTCGCTCGATGAGCTTAAACAGACATGGATGTCTAAGATGCACGACAATTGCATATTTATCTCAGCAAAGAAAGGCACAAACATAGACGAACTCAAATCAAAAGTCTACGAAAAAGCTCGCGAAATCCACCTCACCCGCTTCCCCTATAACGACTTCCTCTATCAAAAATACGACGAGACCGAGGAATAATACCTCGCGACGCGACAATTAGACCCACACCTTTAGGCGTTCCACCGCGAGGGGCGGGGCAGTCGGAGACTGTATATTTTTGTAAACCCTAAGTTTGCAGAGATGTGCGGTCTCCGACCGCCCCGGCACGATGGGGGAACACCACCACCGACAGGTGATGGTTGGTGATGGGTTAACACAATTCTCCCCGGCTCACGATGTGGGTCGGGGAGAAACGAAATATTGATAACTGCGAAAATTATTTCACGAGTACTTTGCTAACAGATTGACCTTGACGGCGGATATAGAGACCTGCGGGAAGGTTGTCACCGTTTACACGTACACCATTGAGGTTATAGATTTCAACAGGTGCATTTTCGTCAACGCTGATTGAACGTACTGCAGTGCTTGTGCCATTCTCTTCAACTGCTGAAGCGATAGTTACCTTGTTGATAACTGCATCGCCGTGAGTGATATGGAAATTAGAATCACCATTTGCTTGGAGAGTTGTAATATCATCAGCAGTTATGACATGTTTAACTTGAGGTGATGTTGTCCAAACTGTATTGTATTGTTCTGAGTAGCCATCAACCAAAGCAAAAGAGGGGATAACAACGCCGGTCCAACCGGTTGATAATTTATAGCTCCAACCATCTTTACCTTCATTAATAGTTACAGTAATAGTCAATGTTGCGTTTTCACCTGCTGCGATAATCTTGTCCTTAGGAATTGTAACGCCGGGATACCAGCCATCTTCAGGATATTCACCTTCAAAGAGAACAACCTCTTCACCTGCGGGAGTCGGGTCTACCAAATAGATGTCCTTAATTTTGATAACTTGACCATCGACAGAATTCTGAATATAGAATTGATTTACAGAAACTGCTGATTCTGTAAGAACAGCTTCGACTGAAGTTGCAGCGGCATTAGCCCAACCTGAGCTTGCAGTCGTATCTGCATATTCAACCCTGAGTTGTGCGGCGTCAGCGAGTGGCTCTGCGAACTCTACAACGATAGAAGAGTATGCTGAGTAGTCTACACCACCAAGCCATTTGCCACAGCATTTCCATGCACCGGCACCTTCTGTGAACGTGATAGTTTGAGATGCTTCATCATATGACCAACCTGAAGTTTCTGTTGCTCCAGAACCAAAGCCTGACAAAAGGCTGACATTTGCAGACGCTGAGAGTGACATGAGTGCCACTGCTGCTAATGAGAGTAATTTTTTAATCATGTTGTTTTGATTTTAGTTTAAGATTATTATTAGTTTTTAGGTTTGTTTTGATAGTTGTACATTACATGTTCAAACAAGCAGTTTAGAATAGGATTCGTAACAATGCAACAATCATGTTTTAAACTTTTTACAGTTGTATGACGCAAAGTTAATAAACTAAGGTATATTCAAGTAATACTTTTTTGCCATTTAGTTACACTATTTTATCCTATTTCAAAGTGCTAATTTCAACATAATGTGGGTTGTCGATGCCCTCAACTTCTATTTTTAAGCGGAGGGTGTCGGGGGTACGGGATGACTGAACGTCAACTGCCGCCATACCGAAATATGTTGGCAAGCTGTGTTCGCCAAAGGGGCGTTGGCGACGTAAGTCTCCGTTGTCAAGTGCGAGAATACGGCCTGCGCCTTCGAGAGTAACGGTGACAAGGCGGTCATCGGTGGACACCTTGTTGCCGTATTGGTCAACTAATTTTATCGAAATATGCGCCACGTCTTGACCATTGGCTTTAAGCCGCTGACGGTCAATGTCGAGTTGCACATCGGCGGTCTTGCCGGAGGTAACGAGACGATAACGCGCTGCTTCGACACCGTCGCGGTAGCCTACTGCCTCGATGTTGCCGGGTGTGTAAGGGACATTCCAAACGATGGTATTGTTGGCGAAGTCAGCTGTGCGGTTGCGTCCCATCAGCTTGTCGTTGAGATAAAGCTCAACTTCATCGCAGTTGGTGACGGTAAGCACCTGCATAATCAGGCCTTCGTAAGACCAGGGAAAGTTCCAGTGTTCAGCCATTTTAGGGGCTTGCCAGAGGTCACGTCCGTGTTCGATGTCAAGGGCATTGTCGAGAACGGCAATGCGCACGACAGGCGTGTCATTCCACATTGCGCGATGATAAGCGGCACGTGGTTTTTCGTTCATACAGATGTCAAACAAGCCGTTAGGCCAACCTTTGCCGGGCCAACTTGCCTCGCCGAGATAGTCAACGCCTGACCAGATAAATCCGCCGGCAAAGAAGTCGTTATCCTTGACACGTTGCCACGGGTTCAGGGTGGAATATGCGCGAATGTTGCCTTCTTCACCACTATAATATGGCAGTTCCTCGGAGATGAGGAAGCATTGTTGAGGATTGCGGCTGTGTTCGCTGATGGCTCTGGCTTCGAGATAGTTGTAGCCTGTGACATCAACGACGGCAGAGAACTTTGACTGGTGGTTGTTTTGCGCAGCAAGCGTCACAAGGCGTGACGGTTCATGCTGATGCACGAAGTCTTGGAGCATACGCGCACGCTGAACGCCTTCGTCAGTTTCGAGCCATGCCTCTTGCAATTCGTTGCCGATAGACCAGAGGATGATTGAGGGGTGGTTGCGGTCGCGCAAAAGCATATCAGAGAGGTCGGTTTGCCACCATTGGTCAAAATATTTCTCGTAATAACCGGACTTCCACTTGTCGAATGCTTCGTCTATAACAAGAAATCCCATGCGGTCGCACATATCGAGCAATTCGGGTGATGGCTGATTGTGAGCCATGCGGATGGCGTTGCAACCATACTCTTTGAGTATCTCCAAACGGCGCTCATAGACGCGGTCGGGGACGGCTACACCCATGCTGCCGGCATCTTGGTGAAGGCATAAGCCTTTAAGTTTGAGATGCTTGTTATTAAGATAAAAGCCGGACTGCGGGTCAAATTTGACGGTGCGAATGCCGAAATGGGTAGTCACACGGTCAAGTATTTTGGCGTTTTGCTTGACGGTTGTCTCTAAGGTGTAGAGTTGCGGCGTGTCGATGTCCCAGAGCTGAGGCTCTAAGACGGTCATATCTTGTTGTATGTCAAGAGTATCACCGACAGCGAGTGTCAACTTGCCTGTGGTCTTGCGCACTTCGCGACCGTTAGGGTCGAGGATGCGCTGCGCAATGGTGAAATCGCCTTGTCTCGCTGACGAATTGATGACCGTAGTGACGGTGTGAACATCGGCGTGGTCATCAGTGACGGTCGGCGTGGTCACATACGTGCCGTAGGTGGCAACGTGAACCGGAGCGGCGACATTGAGCCAAGCGTGGCGATAGATGCCTGCGCCGGCATACCAACGCGGGCGGCCGCCGGTGGTGTCAACGCGCACAGCGATGATGTTTTCACCGTTTTTGAGATATGGCGTTAGGTCATACTCAATGCTGCAGAAGCCGTAGGGACGATGTCCGAGCAAGTGACCGTTGATATAAACATCACTCTGCATGAAGATGCCGTCAAAGTGTATCGCAACGGTTTGACCTTTTGCCGACACCGGCAATGAGAAAGTTTTGCGATACCATCCAATGCCTTCCGGAAGATATGCGGCATGGCCTCCGATTTGGAGGTCAAAGTCCTGCTTGATGTTCCAGTCGTGAGGCAACTGCACAGTCTGCCACTGTGAGTCATCGACAGAGACCTCGCTGTATGCGGCATTATCATCGAGGATAAAGCGCCAATCGAAGTCAAAGTCAATGCGCTCGCGTGCATAAGCACCGAGTGAAAGCGACAGAGCGAGTATGATGTTTAAAATCTTGTTCATAGTTTTAATCATCAGAGGCGCACCACCGAAGCGATGACACGCCTCTGATTAATTAAAATACATATTGACAAATCTGAATGAATGAGCTATTATTCTTCGGTTTGATATTGGTTTTTCCAATCTTCACCCTTGAAATCAGAACTGATGTCATAACCGGCGAGAGCGTCGCAAACTGTCTTGTAAGCGTGCTTGCGGTCATAGTTTGAATCAAAGAGGTTAGGACTGTCACCGTTGAGCCAATATTCGTGTTCCTTAGCATTATCAGAGAGAGTCCACAATGTGATAGAAGATTGTTGAGACTCGGGAACATTTTCAAAGTAAGATTCGATAATCATCTGATAAACTTCGGCTTGAGTAGCAGCTTGTGACGCAGACGGAGTTGTTGTGCCTATTGACACGTCAAGCTCGGTGATACGGATGAGCTTACCGGTAGCAGCCAAGGTCTTGAACATCGCGTCTACTTCATCCTTGGTAATAGAAGAAGATACGTGCATCTGAGTACCGATACCGTCAACGTGTGCGCCGTTATTGTCGATGTAGTTAACAAACTCGATAAGAGCAGCGAGCTTAGCGGGGCTGGTCTCGAGGTTGTAATCGTTAACGAAGAGTTTAGCGTTGTTGGGAGAGTACTTGCGAGCAAATTCAAATGCCTTAACAGCATATTCCTTGCCGAGGTAGTAGCCCCAATACCAGTGTTGGTTACCGTTGCTGCTTGACCAGTTGAGTGATAAGCCTTCAGTCTCTGATTCAGTAGGAGCTGAGTCAGCAACGCCGTCACCGTCAGAAGCGCCGAATGTGTTGTCGAGACCGCGCCACTTGTTGTTGCTGTCTGAGATAGGTTCGTTGATAACGTCCCAAGCGTCAACACGGTTGCCAACGTGTTCCATCATTGACTTAATCCACTCTTCCATAGCGCCGAGGAGAGCTTCGCGTTTCTCTTCTGCGGTTTTCAGTTCATAAGTAATGCTTGTAGCGCGTCTTGGACCTTTGCGCTTAACTATCTTTCTGATAGGAGCAGATGATGAAGTCTGGTCTCTCTTCTCACCGAACTTAATGTTGTCGAGGTAGTAAGTAGCACCGACAGCACCAAAGTTCAAGATGATACGGTTAGCATCTTCGGGAGTCGGGGTGAACTCGTATTCGTAAGAAGCCCAGTCAGTACCGATATTGAAGGTGTTGTAACCACCTTGGCTACCGTAAGTTGTACCGTTCTGGTATTGGAATTGGAGTTGACCTGCGGCTGAAGTAGATTTAGCGTTGAATGAGATAACATAGATGGTGCCTGCCTTGAGCGGTTCGTCAAATGTGTAAGCGAACTGAGCTTCCCAAGAGTTGCCGTCACCTTTGTTAGTGATGGCTACGCCGTATGTGCCGTTGTAACCTGCGCCTTCAACGACATCAGCGCTTTCGCAGTTTGAGCCCCATGCTCCCCAATTGCCTTTTGTGCCACCTTCAAAGTCGCTTGAATCACCGGTGAGGACATTGTTCATTGGGTCTTCAATCTTGATACCAAACTCAATATCATCAATCCAATATGTGCCGTCAACAGCACCAAAGTTAAAGATGATACGGTTAGCATCTTCGGGAGTCGGAGTGAACTCATATTCAAAGTCAGTCCAAGATGTGCCAATGGTGAAAGTATTATAACCGCCTTGGCTGCCATAGGTTGAGCTGTTCTGATATTGGAACTGCAATTGACCTGCGGCTGAAGTTGATTTGGCAGAGAATTTGAGGACATAAGTGTCTGTGTTTGACAATGGTTCGTCAAATGTGTAAGCAAATTGAGCGTCCCAAGCATTACCGTCGCCAAGGTTGGTGAGCTTCATACAAGCAGAGCCATCTTTGCCGCCTGTTGCATCAATGCCACAAGCGTCAGCATCTTTGTTAGAGCCCCACGAGCCCCAACCACCGGATGTACCGTTGTTGAAGTTATTAGAGTCGCCGGCGAGCAAGTTGGCAACGCCGCCACCGTCAGAAGTAATCACCATCGTAGGTGCGATGAGCGACTTCAGATAGGTTTGAGGTTGCTGAGTATGCCACAATAGGTTGTGGCCATAGAGCTTCATATCTGCCGGCATCGCAGCAATCACATTATCAATAGTGCTGAAGTCGAGTTTACCGCTTGCGCTGCAAACGACACCAAACTTCATAGCGTTACCGAGAGTGATGCCGGTGAAGTTCTCATCAACAAGAGCTTTATATTGGTCATTGCTCAGATACATATCAGCGCCGATGCCCAAAGCGAAGTTGAGATTGGGGTGATACTTTTGAGCATAAGTCTTGATTGGGTCATAGTTGGCTATCTTCTCTTGCAACTCAAGAGGCAGGTCGGCAACACCGATGGTGCTGTCTTTATCTTGCCACTCCATGATTTGATCATCGCAACTTGCAAACGCAAGTGAGAGTGCAGCCAATGGAATTATATATTTATTGAAATTCATATTCAGTTTATGATTTAAAGGTTCGTATTATTCTTCGTCATCGGCTGACGGATAATCAGAGATTGTGAAGCTCTTGCAAGGTACGATACGCCAGTTGTCGGTGTAAATCTTAGGACCGGTGAATGCGGTAGAGACTACACTAACGCCGCTGTAGGTGAAGTCAGTGTTAACGAAGCCCATACCGAAGTTGCGGTAGCTTGCTGAGTTGCGTTCATCAATAACGGTTTGGAATGTCGGGTCTGTTGATTCAGAGTCGGCGATGAGGGCTGCGTACTTACCCATTTGTGACAAGGGGATAGTTACTGTAGTCCAACCTGTTGTTGTGAATGGCACGATTGCGCCGTCAACAATCCAAGGCACGTAGAATGCGGTGCAGCATGATGAGTTATCATCGTCTGAACCGATACCTGCGATGTTGTAGTTGTTGATGAGTGAAACTTGGATGTGACCGGTGCCGCTCCAAGGCTCTGAAACGTAGACATCAAATTGGAAAGCGACTTCGGTTAACGGAGTTGTCGGGTCGATGTACTGTGTCATGCGAGTCCAGTCGTCCATTTCGTCATCGTTGCCGGCGGTCCAACATTCGGTAGCACGAGGTTTACCTGATGATACGCCTGCTTCGAGCAAACGATCGGGAACGACTTGGAAGCACTTGCCACGGCCGGAGTTCAACGGGTCATCAGCGAGGTCTTCGTTGTTAATCATAGAGCCTGTTTCCTTCCAGCTCCAGTAGCCTTGACTGCCTGTTCCGTCAAAGTCAAGAATCATACAGTCGCTGTTGTTGAAGTAAGCAGGAGTTTTTGCTTGACCATTAGCACCGGTAGAGAGCAATGAGCCGCCAACTGTCAAGTTTGAAGGCATTGTGAATGAATACCATTCGCCCTCTTCATCATCGCTGACGATGCCTTCAGTGATTTCGCTACCATCGGGGAGGATGATGCTTGTTGTCTCTTGCAAGCCTGTACCATAAACGAAGACAGTTTCACCGGGTTTAGGCAGGGTGTTGCTGATAGACGTAACGGTCGGAGTAGCTGCGCGGATAGTGAATGAGTAAGAAGTCTCGGTCTTATCCTTAACGAGGCGGATGATGTTACGGTCTTCCGGCTCAGCATCTGTGATAGGGGTTTTACTGTTGATAGTCACCAACATAGAGTTGTCAGTGACATAGGCACGGTTGAAGTATGTGTCATAGCCGTTGATATACACGTGCTTCATGCCCATGAAGCCTGAACCTTCGAGGCGAATCATCTGACCTTGGCGAGCGAAATCGACTTCGCGATCGGGAACATCTGAATCAGCGTCTTCAAGATAGACCTTTTGGATAGTAATGGCAGTGGACTGATACTTCTCATCAAAGTATTCATCGTCAGCGTTGCATGAAACGATGCCCAACGACATCAGAGCCACCGCACCACTTATTATATAATTAAGAGTTTTCATATTCAATAAAGAGGTATTAATCATTTGAACAATTCTGTTTCAGAGATTTCACGTTCACCAAATTCATAAGCCACGGGGTCATTGCCGAGGAGCGGGTTGCGACCGCGGTCAACATCTGAAATCGGGAGGGTCAAAGAAGACACTGTAGCGGTAGACACGTCAGACGCGTCAGAAGTCTTGGCGTATTGGCAAGATTCAGATTCATCCCATTCATAACCTGCGTTACGATCTTGGTTATTAAGGTAGTTAACCACTTCTTGCTGTTGATAATATGAACGACGGATGAGGTCATACCAGTATTGACCTTCAAAAGCGAGTTCGATACGACGTTCATAGTGGATATTGTCGTATGTGATGCGTCTGAGGGTCGGCATACCTGCGCGTGTGCGGACGCGGTTGAAGTATTCAAGAGCTTGAGCGTCGTTAGTTGACTCTTTGTTGCCAAGTTCAGCCTCAGCATAGTTGAGATAAACTTCTGCGAGACGCATCATGTAGGTATTCAAGCCTGATGATTGTTGGTAACTTTGACCGTTATCATCAATCTTACCGATAACATATTTTTTGACGTTACACTTAGTAGTGTAGCCTGATTCAGTCTCGTTGTAGGTATAGCCACCGTTCTTCACGTTAAGGTCTGAATAATATTCACCGACAGTAGCGATTGAGTAGTGACGACGGATGCGGTCTTGCGGGTCGTATGTACGAACAAGGTCATAAGATGCGTAAGTGGCATTACCCCAGTTGGTTTCGCCAACCATTGTTGACCAAGAGAAGAATGCAGGTAGAGCATTGTTACAGCCCCAACCGATAGCGTCTGTTGAACCTGAGAGCCATTGTA
>CAYYAA010000043.1:0-17469 GCA_964469875.1 uncultured Bacteroides sp. | reverse complement strand
TCTTCCAACAATATGTTATGTTGAAGAACGCTCTCCGCGAAATGGGTGGCTACGCTGCTGACGAAGCAATCGACTAATCATTTAGACGATATACAACAACAAAAAAGCACCGCAGATTTCTGTGGTGCTTTTTTGTTGCCGTATCGTCTATATCAACCTAATCAGATATTGCCTATTACACAAAAAATGAACGAATTTTAGCGGTTTCATACACAAAAAATGAACGAATCTTTTTTTTACCTGCAAAAAGTTGCATTTTTAGCTTGCTAATACCCGCAAAAAGTTGTAATTTTGAAGCATTGTTACCCGCAAAAAGTTGAAACCATGCTGAAACGCAAGATATTACAGTCTTTGGAGAATTGGCGCAGTCGAGGCCATAAAAAAGCTCCGATTATAACCGGTGCACGTCAAGTAGGCAAAACAACCGCCGTTAGAGAGTATGCCGCACTATATTATGACAACTTCGTAGAAGTGAATTTTGTTAAACGTCCGAGCGCTTGCGCTGCTTTTGACGCTGACCTCGATGCGGATACTATAATAACAAATTTATCTGCAATGGGATTTGGCCCTTTTGTTGAGCATAAAACCTTGATATTTTTTGATGAGATACAAGAGTGTCCCAACGCTCGAACTGCGATAAAATTCCTTGTGGAAGATGGCAGATTTGATTACATCGAATCCGGTTCGCTCTTAGGAATTAACTATAAACCCATAAAATCTTATCCAGTTGGCTTTGAAGAGGAATTTAAGATGTTCCCTATGGACTTTGAGGAATTTTTATGGGCTAAGGGCGTTGGTATTGACGTAATTAATGTCCTAAGATTATCTTATGAACAGCATAAGCCTGTGCCTGATTTTATTCACAATCAGATGAGCCGTTACTATCGTGAATATCTTGTTGTCGGAGGTATGCCGGAAGTGGTAAGAACTTTCGTCTCAAATCCAGATTTTAATGAAGTCGTGGCAATGCAGCAATCTATTTTGATGACTTATCGTGCGGATATTACAAATTATGCCGGAAAACAACAAGCATTGGTCAAGCGAGTCTTTGATGCTATGCCGGCACAGTTGGGAAAGCAGGATAAACGCTTTGTCTTGGCAAGTATAGAGAAGGGTGCAACAATTAGAAAGTATGAAGATCCAACTCAATGGCTGATTGATGCCGGATTAGCTTATTACTCTATAAATACTAACGCATTTGAACTGCCGCTCGAAGCAACTGAGAATCGTCGCCTCTATAAACTCTATATGGTTGATACAGGATTGCTATGCTCTGTGTTGTTAAATAAGATGCAGTTTGACGTGCTTAATGGCGATTTAAGCGTAAATGAGGGCGCACTAACAGAGAACTTTATCGCTTGCACTCTGGCGTCAAAAGGAATAGCTTTGCACTATTATGATAAAAAAAGTCGCAATGAACTCGACTTTATATATGCCGAAAATAGACGCATAACTATTGTCGAAGTGAAATCAGGTGAGCGATTTAAGCAACATAGCTCTCTTGATATTGCACTCAATGAACATGAAGGCAGCATTAATAGAGCTATTGTCTTCAGCAAATTTAATGTCGAGCAGTCAGACGATGTGCTCTATCTGCCGCTATATTTGGCAATGTTTATTTAGCAAGTGCTATTACGTCACAAAAACAAGCGCCCCACGCTGATGTTAATCCATCAAGCATGGGGCGTATGTCTTATTAGTGTCTGAAAATTAGCTGTTGCAACCGCAACCGCCGCCACATGAATTGTCTCCGCAGCCGCATGAACCGCCACCGCAAGAGCCACCGCCACAGCCGCAGCCTTGTTGCGGATTCATTTCCTCGGGTGTAGCATCACGTACTGCCAAGACCTTGCCGGCAATGCGCACGTCTTTACCTGCAAGTGGGTGGTTGAAGTCCATGATTACCTTGTCAGCAGTTACATCTGCCACCAAACCGTCTATCTTATAGCCGTCCTCGGTCATCATTGGGAGATATGAGCCTTTCTTAACACGTGCCTCGTCAAACTTGCCGTCTACAACAAAAAGCTCGCGGTCGAGGTGCAGCACTTGACTCTCATCGTGTTGACCAAAAGCCTCTTCGCTCTTAACGATAACGTCATAAGTGTCACCAACTGCGAGCCCTTCGAGTGCGTCCTCCAAAGGTTTAATCATGCCGCGAGTAACGCCGTAGACGATGCGCTCGGGGTCTTCGACATCTGTCTGGTGTACAAGTTCTTGACTGCCGTCAGCGTCAATGCGATAGAGATCGTAGCCGAGTTCTACGTATTTGCCCGGTTCAATTTTTTCCATAAAGATATGTTTGAGTTTGAGTTAATTTATTCGTCTTATTTGTGCCGTCGCTGAGGGTGGCGTGTCGGCTCGCTTTATTAACAACAAAATTAGTGCCAAAAGTTCACTCCTGCAATAGCAATATGCAATAAATTATTCATTACTCGGCTAAAAACTGCACCTTATAACCTGAACGCAAAAATTCAAAATAAAAAAATCGTGATATGGTCTTAATAATTCATTAATATTGGCTATATTTGTAGATTAATTCAGCAGTAGAGCTTAGTCTGCATTAACAGACGAGCCGCAGGCGTGTGTCACTATCCGCAATGCCTGTCCACTGCTAAATGAATATTTATATGATGCAAGAAACTGACATACAAAAGAGTGACGCTAACATCGAGTTTAGAAAACCGCTCTTGGGCATGACGCTTGAGCAGTTGAGATATGTGGCACAAGAGGTCGGACTCCCCGCCTTCGCCGCTAAGCAGATTGCTCGCTGGCTTTATGTCAAGCGTGCCAAGGATATTAATGATATGACCGATTTGTCTAAGGCAGGTCGCGAAAAATTGAACGAGAACTATTGTGTGGGCTATGAAGCACCGCTCGATGTCGCTCGCTCTTCCGACGGTACAGCAAAATATCTGTTCCGCGGTGCCGGAGGTCGTCGTGTCGAGTCGGTATATATCCCCGATGGTGAACGAGCAACGCTCTGTGTGTCATCACAAGCCGGTTGTCGCATGGCTTGCGCTTTTTGCATGACAGGGAAACAAGGCTATCACGGAAATCTGACGACGCATCAGATTATCAATCAAGTCATGGCGATACCCGAATCCGAGCAGTTGACAAACCTCGTATTTATGGGAATGGGTGAGCCTATGGACAACCTCTCAGCTGTTATGGCAGCTATTGAAGTGCTGACCTCACCGTGGGGCTTAGCGTGGAGCCCTAAACGCATAACCGTATCATCTATCGGAAAACTAAAAGAACTCAAAACACTGATTGAAAGCACCAAAGTGCACATCGCTATCAGCGTTCACTCTCCTTTTAGCGATGAACGCAAACAGCTTATGCCCGTTGAACGAGCTTACCCCGTGCGTGATGTGATGGGCATGTTGCGCGAATATGACTTCGCTCACCAGCGCCGTCTCTCTGTCGAATACATCATCTGGAAAGGTGTCAACGATGACCTCCACCACGCCGATGCATTGGCAAAGCTGCTACGCGGCACTGCGGCACGTGTCAACCTGATACGCTTCCACGCCATCCCCGGAGTCGATTTGCGCCCCGCTCCTACTGCGACTATGGAAACTTTTAGAGACCGTCTTAACAACTTAGGCATTACCGCTACTATACGCGCATCGCGCGGCGAAGATATTATGGCGGCTTGCGGTATGTTGGCCGGTAAACAAGAATAGCTACTTAATACATAAAGATATATGAGCAATCACAAAATAAAGGTGGGCATCACCCACGGTGACACTAACGGAATTGGCTACGAAGTCATTCTGAAAGTGTTTGAAGATTCTCGAATGTTGGAACTTTGCACCCCCGTAATATATGGCTCGGCAAAGATTGCAGCATTCTATCGCAAAATAATGGACCTGCCACCGGTCCAACTCAATCAGATAGGTCAAGCATCTGAAGCACGCGACGGCGCGGTATCTATCATCAACGTCGTTGGCGAAGATGTTAAAGTCGAGCCCGGTGTCGCTACTCCCGTTGCCGGTCACGCTGCTTTTGCTGCTCTTGAACGCGCTGTGGCTGACCTTAAAAACGAAGATATTGACGTATTGGTGACTGCACCTATCAACAAACACAACATCCAAAGCGAGACTTTCAACTTCCCCGGCCATACCGAATATCTCCAAGCTGCTATCGGTGACGGCGATGAAGCTCTGATGATACTCTTTAACGAGCGCATGCGCGTAGCTCTTGTTACGACACATTTACCCGTTAATCGTCTCGCTGAAGCAATCACTAAAGAATCTATTGTTAAAAAAATAGAAATATTCGAGCGCTCTCTCCATCGTGACTTCGGAATCGTCGCTCCGCGCATCGCCGTGCTTTCGCTTAATCCTCACGCCGGTGAAGACGGATTGCTCGGCTCTGAAGAAAACGACATCATCAAACCGGCAATTGCTGAAGCTGCCTCCAAGAAAATTGCAGCCTTTGGACCTTATGCCGCTGACGGTCTCTTCGGTAGTGGCGCTTATGAGAAATTTGACGGCATCTTGGCTATGTATCATGACCAAGGTCTTGCCCCTTTCAAAGCTCTCTCAATGAACGATGGCGTAAACTACACCGCTGGCCTGCCATTCGTGCGAACTTCTCCTGACCACGGTACAGGCTATGACATCGCCGGACAAGGCATCGCCGATGAACAATCCATGAGACAAGCAATTTATGCCGCTATCGACATTTATCGCAATCGCCGCAACGACGATGACGCCCACCGTCACCCTTTGCGCAAACAATACTTCGAGAAAGGCGCTGACAACGTAAAACTCGACCTTACTAAAGACGAAGAATAATCTAACACGACAGATATATGAATTTTGCTATCATAGCTGCGGGTGAAGGCTCGCGATTGGTACAAGAAGGCGTTCCCACTCCAAAGCCACTTGTCGAACTTGACGGCCGTCCAATGATACGCCGACTGATTGACATTTTTATCAGCTGCAATGCAGAACGCATTAACGTAATCGTTAACGAACAGATGACCGCCGTGCGTGCTTATCTCGAAGACCTCGCGCCAAAGCTCAGCGTGCCATTGGACATCACCGTGAAGACCACGCCAAGCTCTATGCACAGCTTCTATGAGGTCTCTCGTAACTTCGCCTCTGACTCAAAATTTATTCTCACTACCGTTGACACAATCTTCCGCGAAGCCGAATTTCGCCGTTATGCCGAGGCTTTTGAGAATGACACAACAGGCGCTGACGGTTACATGGCTGTCACAAGCTTTATTGATGACGAAAAACCTCTCTATATTGACGTTGACGCTGATACAGAGTTGATTACTGCATTCCTTGATAAGCCTTTTGACGGCGTTAAATATATCTCAGGCGGCATCTATGGCTTGACATCTCCCGCTGTTAGAGTACTCGAAGACTGCATGACACGAGGCGTCAGCCGTATGCGCAACTATCAACGAGCTTTGGTCGAAGCCGGACTCAAACTCCGCGCTTTCCCCTTTGACAAAATCGTTGACGTTGACCACGCTGACGACATCGCCACCGCTAAACAATTTATTAACTCTTAACCAATACAGCATGGACGTAAAGCAATCAATGCTGCAAATCTTGAGAGCCGAAAGTGAGGCTATCCTCAACATCCCCGTGACTGATGCCTATGAGAAGGCTGTCTCTGCTATCGTTGAGCGTGTCCACCATCGCGGTGGCAAGTTAGTAACTTCCGGTATGGGAAAAGCCGGGCAAATCGCTATGAACATTGCAACAACTTTCGCCTCTACAGGCACTCCCGCCATTAACCTCCACCCCAGTGAAGCTCAACATGGTGACCTCGGCGTGTTGCAACCAAATGATATAATGCTGCTCATCTCAAACTCAGGCAAAACCAACGAGATTGTCGAGTTGGTTCACCTTACAAAAGGTTTGTATGCAGACATCCCTCTTATTGTCATCACAGGAGAAGAAAACAGCCCCCTCGCTAAAGTCGCTGACTTTGTACTCCTAACAGGTGGCGCTCCCGAAGTCTGTCCTTTAGGACTTACTCCAACAACATCAACGACAATGATGACCGTTATCGGTGATGTTTTAGTCGTAAACGTAATGCAACGCATCGGCTTCAGCCGCGCTGATTATGCCAAACGCCATCATGGCGGTTATCTCGGCTCTGCAGCTCGCGGTGAAGCTTCAAAATAATTATTGGCATGAAAAAAATTATCTGTATCGGCGAATGTGCCGTGGATATTATCTTTCGTGACGGCGCGCCGGTGGGTTCTATGCCCGGTAGCCGCATCGTCAATGCTGCCGCCATTTTGGCAAAAAAAGGCCTGCCTGTAACAATGGCAAGCGAGGCCGCTGCCGACACGGTCGGTAACATCGTCGTTGACTTCCTTAACGATGCCGGAGTGATTACTAACTCCGTAGATAGATTTACCGAAGGCCGCACCCCGATATTGATTTACATCACTGACCCCGTGACAGGTAAAACAGAGGTCACTCGCTATGAGTCTTATCCTGAAGACTGTTTTGACATCGTTTGGCCTCGAATCGACGAGGATGATATCGTAATCTACGGCGGATTCTACGCCATCGACGGACGTATGCGCAACCGCATGTCTCAACTCCTGAGCTATGCCGATGAACGCAAAGCTATTATGGTCTACCTCCCCGGATTCTTGCCGCAACAAGAGACACGCATCACACACGTGATGCCGGCAATCTTAGAGAACCTTGAGTTCGCTGACATTGTTATCACACGTGACTCTGACCTGCCGGTTATATTCGGAACTGCCGATGTCGAGAAATGCTATCACAATCATATTGACTTCTACTGCCGCTCTTTAGTCGATTTCGATGGCTCTAATGCCACTGTTGACTACTATAACGGCACAGAGAAAGACAGCGTAAAAGTAACCAACGAAAACCGGAACTCAATGATTTGGAATGCCGGTGCTATCGCCGGTGTTGTTGAAGCTATTTACAATATGCAACTCACAGCCGAAGCCCTCGACACCCCGGACCCTCAAACTCGCCGGGCGATTATCGACAGCGCTGTTCGCTCTGCTGATTCTGCTGTCGCTTCAAAAACTCACGATTGGCAGAAATATCATTGATTCACAACATAATCCATTCTAACCTACAAGACACTAACCTAAAATTATGTCACAAAATACTCCTAAAGAAGCATTGCCTAAAGTTAAAGACTTGCGCGTCGCTATCGTCCGCGCTCAATGGAACGGTCACATCACATCAGCTCTCGTCGATGGCGCTCTCGCTGTGTTCAATGAGGCGGGCCTAAAAAAAGGCGATGTCGATGTCTTTGATGTCCCCGGTACGGTCGAACTGACTTTTGCCGCTTCTCAATTAATTGAAGCCAGTCTCTATGACGCTGTTATTGTCTTTGGCTGCGTTATCCGCGGCGGAACTCCTCACTTTGACTATGTCTGTCAGAGCGTAACTCAAGGCATTACTTACCTTAACTCTGATTGCGACATCCCCGTTATCTTCGGCGTTTTGACCGTTGACAATGAGCAGGATGCTCTCGACCGCGTTGGCGGCCCTTGCGGTCACAAAGGTCGCGAAGCTGCCGAGGCCGCTATCAAAATGTGTGATTTCGTTAGAACTGTTAAAAATCTATAACTAAAACACTTTTACTATGAGGAAACTTACACTGATAATCGCAATAGCACTTTGCTCAATGATTGTTGCGTTAAACTCTTGTGCAGGCTCTGACGTGAACGAGCGTGACCTCTCTCTCGAAATGGCAGAGGCTGCTCTGTCTGAAAATGATATTGACATAGCTCAAGAACTCTGTGACAGCCTATATGCCGGCAATGACTTTGACTCACTAAACACCACCCAACGCTGCCGTCTCGCTCTGATGCTATATCGCATCGCCGACACTCGCTCTGACGAAGCCCGTATGGCTATGGCTGCTAAGTGTATGCAATCAGCTATCGAGCTCCACCGTGACTCTGTTGAGGCTTACATTAATAGCTGCGACATCGAAGACCGTTCTCAACTGATTCTTATCGGAAAACTCTGCGAGGCGGTTAACGGTTTCTCTGAAGGCAAATTTGTCATGGAGGAGGAATTAGATTCTATTTATGAACAAGACCAATTAGCAGACCCTGAATAGCTTATGGCAGACTGGCATGACGCTTTAAAACAACTGATGAACGACGCTCCGGAGGCACCCGCTGAGGCTAATGTCCCGACGACGGAACCCGTAGCGGATAACGCCGAAAAAGCTCGTCTCGACATCATCTTCGAGCGCAAAGGTCGCGGTGGTAAGACCGCAACAATAATCTCCGGCTTTACCGTCGATGACGACCAAGTGTCAGACATCGCTGCGCGTCTTAAAAAGAAACTCGGTGCAGGCGGCTCAGCTCGCGGTGGCGAAATTCTCATTCAAGGCGACCGTCGTAACGATGTGTTGAAGCTGCTGACAGAAATGGGTCTGAAAGCTCGCATAATATAACCTTAACTCATAATGCTGACAATTTACAAAGCCTCTGCCGGCTCCGGCAAAACATATACCCTCGCGTTAGAGTATATCAAACTGCTACTCGGTGTGAAAGATGATGGCGCATCCCGCTATCGCCTTAACAGCGCAAAGTATGCCCCCGATGCAAACCGCATACCGAACCGCCATCGTGGCATCCTCGCTATCACTTTCACAAACAAGGCTACCGAAGAGATGAAAACTCGCATCATCAACGAGATAGATGCTCTCAGACGTATGCCCGCTGCCGATGGCAAGGATAGCCCCTATGTAGAGCCTTTGACTAAAGAGTTTGGCTGCACTCGCGCCGAGCTCGCCGAGGCTGCAGATGTCGCACTATCTCAGCTTCTGACTGATTATCAGCATTTCAACGTCAGCACAATTGACTCCTTCTTCCAGACGGTTCTGCGCACTTTCGCGCGTGAAGTTGACCGCCAAGGTGACTACGATATTGAGCTTAATGACAAATATGCCATTAACACCGGCATCAGCATGATGCTCGATGATATGAACTATGGCACAAACTCCAAAGCAGGCGGCGTTGTAGGTTGGATGAACGATTTCATGGACCGTAAGGCTTTGGATAACAAAGCATTCAACATCTTTAACAGAGACTCTAACCTCTTGGATAATATGTCGGATTATGTCAACGCAATTTCCAATGAGAAGTTTAAGTCTTATGCTGAAGAAACGCTGAAGTTCCTTGAACACGACCCCGGATTAAGAAATTTCCACTCCAAGGTCGCTCAGTACATCAAAGAACAAGACGAGAACGCATGGCACGCTGCTGATGACATGGCGCACGAATTAGCCGATTTAGGCTATGGCTTGGAGGTGCTGAAAACAGCTTCATTCTTCCAAAAAGTGCTTGACCGCACGGAGTTCGCTAATGACCCATTTGGCGGTGCGCAAATTAAGAATACTATGCGAGCCGAAGAGCTTGACGACTTCGGATGCCTATATAACAAAGGCAAGCTGCCAAAAATTGGTAAAGTAGCTCAGCTACCGCCCGACGAATTTACTTACCACTTGGCAGCCGCCGCACGAACAATATGTAAGGCTTACTATAGCAAACAAATTTACACAAAAATATCAGAGGCAAGTGATGGCATCGAATTTATAGGTTTTGCTTGGAAATACATTGAGCAATTCCGCAAGGAGAACAACCTGATTCTGCTCTCTGACACCAACGACCTAATCTCTCGCATTATCAGCGAGAGCGAGACCCCATTCATCTATGAACGCCTTGGCGTGACTCTGACAAACTTCCTCATTGATGAGTTCCAAGACACCTCTTATATGCAATGGGATAACCTCTATCCTTTGGTCGCAAACAGTGTCGCAGGCGATAATGACAGCCTGATTATTGGCGACGAGAAGCAAGCTATCTATCGCTTCCGCAACTCTGACAGCTCACTGTTGCACTACAAGGTCGCTAATGAATATTTTAGTGAGGATAAACGTGTCATTAAAGGCGATGCCGCCGGCGAGAACTCAAACTATCGCAGCGCCCCCGATATGGTCCGTTTTAACAATACCATTTTCACTAAGATAGCACGTGCCGAGGAAGTAGATACTTATCAAAACGTCGCACAGTCCATCCCCTCTAAAAATGCCGCCCAAACTGCATATATAACAGTCAAAGATGTCCAACACGCACAACAAGTCAATGGCTATAATGCCGCCTATGAGGGTACGGCTTTAGAAATAAAACGTCAACACGATGCCGGCTATCGCTGGCGTGACATCGTCGTGTTAGTGCGCAGACGCTCTGAGGCTACGGCAATTCTTAACTATATTATGACCTATCATCCCGACATCAAATTGGCTTCAGATGAGGCCCTTCTGTTGACCAATAGCAAGTCGGTCAGGTTGATAGTAAGTCTGCTCAAGCTGCTCGACGTTTCTTATAATGAAGAAAACGCAGCAAGCCATCCCGCAGATACAGAGCAAGACAAATACGGCTCTCTACAAGATACATTGATGATGATTAGCCGATTTGAATACCACATGAGCAATCTTCACAGCGATAACGCCTTATCAGCAACATCCTCTGAAGATGCCCTAATGGCTGCCCTCAATCCCGACGACACATCATCAGAAGCTATTAGACGCGAAGTAAACGACATCCGCCGTCAGAACCCGTCAAACCTCATAGCTCTCGTCGAAACCATCATCGAACTAAAAATACCGCTCGAACAGCGCCAACGCGAATTCGCTTACATCGCCGCCTTCCAAGATTTGGTAATTGACTATTGCACAAAATTCAACCCGTCTATCCATGCTTTCACCCTCTGGTGGGATGATAACAAAGACAATCTCGCAGTCACAGCTTCCGCCGAAAGTGATGCCGTTGCGGTGATGACAGTCCACAAAGCCAAAGGCCTCGAATGGCAATGCGTTCACATCCCATTTGCTTCATGGGGATTAGTGAAACAAAACTCTTCGCTTTGGGTAAAACTTGCAAATCTTCCTTTCTTATCTGACGATGAATGTCCGCCGGTGTTATATATCACTTCATCTAAATCGCTCACTACACAATATTCACCCATTAAAGACCAAGTGCTTGAGGACGAACGCGAACAGATGATTGACAACCTAAATAGCGCCTACGTCGCCTTGACTCGCCCTCGTCGTGAACTGTCTGTCTACTACGACTCAAGCACAAAATCGCCTAATTTCGGCGAACTATTGGTCGCTGCTCTATCAGCTCCCGATGAATACTCCGGTGATGCCGCTATTGATGATATGTATATGCCGGTCAACAAACTCTTTGATGCTGAAAACGGAAACTTTAGCTTTGGCAAACCGACTGTACCCGAGCTGAAGCCGCAAGAACAATCTGCCGAAACGGTTAAGCATCGCCCCGTGCCGACATATAACGTCATTCACCGTGCCGACACGGCTCACCTGACAAGCGTCGAAGACGCCACATCATTAGACGCCGTGCTCGATATCGGCAACGATGAACAAAAATCTCCGGTTGATGATGAGGAAACAAGCAGCCAACGCGCTGACCGCGGACTCTGGCTGCACTATGTCCTCGCCGATATGAAAGACTACAAAGACCTCGATTTGGCACTAAAACGCAAAAGAGCCCGTACTCCCATTGATGACGATACTTTCGCTGAATACAGTAAAGTCCTCCATCGCGCATTTGACCGTGTGCCGCAATTCCGTGACCGTTGGTTTGTAAATCACAAACGCGCATTAACAGAGAGCTCTATCTACGAGATAAATAGTGACAAAGTCCTCCGACCGGACCGCATCGTCTTCACACAAGACGGTGGCATCGAAATTGTGGACTACAAATTCACTGCACACATCACCGACAGCCACTGTTCACAAGTAGCTGAATACATCAAAGAATTAACCGATATGGGCTATCAGAACGTCTCCGGTTACCTTTGGTATCCCGAAAAAGCCAAAATTATCCCCGTCATCCCACAACTCCCCCTCGCTCAATAAACGGATAATTCTATAAAAACAATTTTAGATCATACAAAAATCCCGGCATTGATAGTCGCAACGCCGGGACAAAGTGTGTGTAGTCTAAGTATTTGTAAGAGTCTTATTCGATATATCCGAATGCTCGGAGCTTATTCTCGCGGTTGCGCCAGTTAGGCTCGACCTTGACAAATAATTCAAGATAAACACGCTTGTCAAAGAATGTCTCTATGTCTTTGCGTGCATCTGAGCCTACGCGTTTAAGCGATGCCCCACCTTTGCCGATGAGTATGCCTTTCTGACTGTCACGCTCAACATATATCACTGCCATAATGTGAATTGACTTGTCGGTCTCTTCAAATTTCTCTACAATGACCTCTGTCGAATAGGGCACTTCCTTATCATAGTTGAGTAATATCTTTTCGCGTACAATCTCTGTAACGAAGAATCGCGCAGGCTTATCTGTCAGCGCGTCTTTGCCAAAGTATGGCTCTCCCTCAGGCAGCAATTCAACGATGTGACTCATCAAGTTGTTGACATTAAAGTGCTCTTTCGCCGATGTCGGGAAAATTTCTGCATTTGGCAGACGGTCGCGCCATTTAGTGATGATTGACTCAAGTTCGGCATTGTTCTTCAACAAATCTATCTTATTGATTACCAACAGCACCGGCACTTTCTCCTTCGCAACCTTCTCCAAGAACGCTGCGTTCTTCTCCGGATCCTCGATTACGTCAGTGACATACAATAAGATATCGGCATCTGTCAGTGCCTCCTCGCTGAATTGAAGCATACTCTCTTGCAACTTATACTTTGGCGAGAGCACTCCCGGCGTGTCTGAGAAGACTATCTGGTAGTCATCTGTATTCACTATGCCCATTATGCGGTGGCGTGTCGTTTGTGCTTTTGAGGTTATGATGCTCACACGTTCTCCAACGAGGTCATTCATCAGCGTCGATTTGCCTACATTGGGATTGCCTACGATGTTAACAAAACCTGATTTATGGTTATTTGTCATTGTCTTTAACGAGTGCTTAATATATAAAAACAAAAACAGCACCACAGATGTTTTCAAGTAGGTGCTGTTTTTGATAAAGTTTATGATATATGGGCGCCGTTTAGCCCCATACTACGTACATTGAACCCCATGTGAAGCCTGCACCAAAAGCGGTGAGCAACAAGCGGTCGCCCTTCTTGAGCTTGCCTTTGTATTCATCAAGACACAAGGGAATTGACGCGCCTGAGGTGTTGCCGTAGTGCTCGATGTTTACCAACACCTTCTCTTTGGGGAATTGTGCGCGCTCCGACACTGCTTCGATGATGCGGAGGTTAGCTTGGTGAGGTATTAAGTAGTCTACATCGTCTACGGTAAGATTGTTGCGTTTCATTACGTCTTCTGTCGCTGTGTACATGTTTGTAACAGCATATTTGTAAACGTAGCGACCTTCTTGGTAGACATAGTGCTCGTCTGCGTCTACTGTCTCGTGTGAAGCGGGCTTTACTGAGCCGCCGGCCTTCATGATGAGGTGGTCAAGACCCGCACCGTCAACGTGGAATACACCGTCAATGATGCCAATGCCTTCTTCTTCTGTCGGCTCTACGAGCACTGCTGCTGCTGCATCGCCGAACAGCGGACATGTTGTGCGGTCTTTATAATTGGTCATTGATGACATCTTTTCTGTCGCAACTACGATTACTTTCTTATAAAGTCCTGAACGGATATATGCGTTAGCCTCTTGCAATGCTACGATAAAGCCGGCGCAAGCTGCTTGCATATCATAAGAATAGCAATTCTTCAAACCGCAGTCATGGGCGATTATTGAGCCTGTTGACGGAAAACGGTAGTCAGGATTGGTTGTCGCGCAGATAAGCAATTCGATTTCCTCTGCTTTGGTGCCGGTCGATTCGAGTAATCGCATTACGGCTTGGTCACCCATATATGATGAACCTTTGCCTTCAAGTTTGAGAATGCGGCGCTCCTTGATACCAACGCGTGTGGTTATCCATTCGTCGTTGGTGTCAACCATCTTAGAGAGCATATCGTTGGTCAATACGTCATCCGGTACGTATGATGCTATACCTGTAATATGTGCGTGAAGCATATCTTTTGTTTCTGAGGTTGCTGAAATGAGTTATTATGATTGGTGTTTATCAGTCGCTCGCTTCCCTTACAGCTTACTGTTGTATATATATAACGCTTTGTGCAATGAAGTGACCTCCCTTTGTGCTATTAAGCTAATACTTGAAGCGTGCCTGTGTGGGCAATGAGGGAAAATCGTTTTCACTGCAACAGCGTTAAACGACAGCGATGCTCTTGCGAAGCAAAATGCTGATATTAGAGAGCAGCCTCTTTTACGATAGCTTGCTTGCCGCGATAGTAGCCACATTCACCGCATACGGTGTGATAGATGTGCCATGCGCCGCAGTTAGGGCAAAGAGCTAAAGTGGGGGCTACTGCCTTGTCGTGTGTGCGACGTTTCGCTGTACGAGTCTTTGATTGTTTGCGTTTAGGATGTGCCATTTTCTTTTATTGATTTGTTTATTTATTTCATTTTGGTAGAGGAGTTCGGTGCTGTTATTCGTCATCACCGACTTTGAGATCTTTTAGAGCTGCCCATCGCGGATCGGTAGGAACCTCATCGCTTGTCATTATGTCGCTGCTCTCCATTTCATCAATCAGTTCATTCACGAGCTCGCTATCCTCATCTGACGTGTGTGCTCGGTGCTTGTTGAGTATGGCGCTCATTGCTCGATTACACTGCCCTGCCGGGTGTACGTGTTTAATCGGTATCGCCAATGCTACCGTGTCATATATCATGTATGCGACATTCAGATAGTTATCGCTGTCGGGTATCTCTAACAGCTCATCGCTATCGTCATTATATTTGTCACCATACTTGACCATGATGTGATATGTGGCATCTATCGGATAATGTAAATCATCGAGACATCTGTCACATAGCAGCACAATCTCGCCGTTGATGGAGAAGTTCAGATCGTAAATATCGCCTTTGTACTTAACAGTCAGTTTTACGTCAAGGTTTGCACCGTGAATATCCGTGCTCTCCATATTCGTGAAGAACTGCTTGTCTAAGTGATAGTCAAAGAGATGTTCTCCCTGACTTAGGCTTTTTAAAGGCAACTTGAATGCTTGAAACTTACCCATTGTTGCGGTGTATTGGAAAAACTTTGCAAAGTTATAGAATATCGGCTAATTTACAAAGTTTTTGACGCTTTTTTTTGAAACAGAGATAGTAACATCACGCTCCTATTCGCCCATGTTTATGCTTAAATAACAACCGTTAACTAAATTTACATACAATTCTCAACGTCCGAGCATAAAAAACTCTCAAAGTCACTGCGAGCATATCAAGCGACTTTGAGAGCCTTTATAAGTTGACGTTTTCTGATTACCAGATCACGATACGTTCTGATTCCGGACGGAACATCTTGTCACCGCTCTTAATGTTGAACGCCTTAAAGAAGGGATCAAGATTGCGAACGGTCACGTTAACACGGTTGATGCCGAGTGAGTGAACATCACCTGTCGTGAGTGAACGGATTTCCTCATCACGGATGTTCTGTGCCCAAAGATTAGCATAGTTAAGATAGAACACTTGTGTCGGTGTGAAACCGTTGATTTTTGCTGCCTCTGAATTTACATCTACGCCTTTCTTCTTTTGTGAATCAAGGAAAGCTGTCATGGCAACACGCAGACCGCCTTGGTCGGCAATGTTCTCACCGAGTGTATACTGACCGTTAGCGTGAAGACCGGGCAATACTTCTACCTCATCAAACTGTGAAGCAAGACCTTGTGTCATCTCTGAGAATGACTTAGCATCTTCCTCAGTCCACCAATTAATCATATTGCCATCAGCATCAAAGTTGCAACCTTGGTCATCAAAACCGTGAGTCATCTCGTGTCCGATTACAACGCCGATACCGCCATAATTCTCTGCATCGCTTGCCTCTGCATCAAAGAACGGCGCTTGGAGGATAGCAGCCGGGAATACGATTTCGTTTGCCATCGGGTTATAATATGCGTTCACCGTTTGAGGTGTCATGCCCCATTCGCTCTTATCAACAGGCTTACCCCATTTCTCGTAAGTCTTCTTTTGATGCCACATGCCGACATTGTGCATATTCTCATAATAAGACAACGCAGGGTCAATCTCCATATCGCTGTAGTCTTTCCACTTATCAGGATAGCCAATCTTCACGGTGAAAGCATTGAGCTTCTTGATAGCGTTGAGCTTAGTCTCATCACTCATCCATTTGAGATTGATGATATGCTTGCCTAATGCCACGCGAAGGTTTTCAACAAGACCTACCATGTAGTCCTTAGATGATTGAGGGAAATATTTCTCAACATAAAGTTGACCAATAGCCTCGCCCATACAACCCTCGGTTGCGCCCAACGCACGCTTCCAGCGCGGACGTTGTTGTTGAACACCACTCATCACCTTGTTAAACTCAAAAGCTGCGTTGGTGAAGTCATCGCTCAACTGACCGCCGGCCTGTCTTACATATTGCCACAAATAATAGTCCTTGATTTCACGGTCGCTGAGTGACTTAAAGAGATTGTCAGCTTGCTTTACAGTCTTGATTTCGGTGACGATAACCTCTGACGGACTCTCAATGCCCATTGTCTCAACAAAGAAGCGGTCCCAGCAAATGTTGGGGTACATCTCCTTGAGCTGCTCAAATGTGCGTGGATTGTACATCGCAGGAATGTTGCGGCTCTCTTCACGTGTCCATGTCGAATCTGCAATCGCTGTCTCGATTTTGATTACATTCTTAACAATACGCTTAGCATCCTTCTTAGAGTAACCTGCCAAAGTCATATATTTTGTAATCAAAGTCTTATATGCCTCGAGAACCTCCTTGTTGCGCTTATCGTTAAGCAAATAGTAGTCACGGTCGCCAAGTCCAAGTGAGCCTGCACTGACATACATCGCATACTCATTACTATTTACAAGATTCTCTTGAGGACCTGCGCTGAAGAACGGGCTTGCATAGTTAGCGTGCATCCACAAGAACAAGTCAGTCATGCCCTCGTGAGTAGTGCCCTCGATTTTCTTCAAATCAGCTTGGATTGGTTGTGCACCCTCACTGTTGCGACGTACAGAATCCATAGCTTGATTGTAGATTGTCGAAACCTTAAACGCTACACTGCCGCGTTGAGGATTGGATTTGCTCAGATTAAGCACGATGTCCTTAACGCGAGCATCACTTGAATCACTCAAAATGTTAAACTGACCATAGCGTGCATATTCAGCCGTCAATGGATGAGCCTCTTGCCAGCCACGGTTAACATGATGATAAAAATCTGTCGCTGCCGGAGTTGAATTATCAAAATAATCCGGATTTAAGCTCTTCAAGTGTTCTTGAGCTGATACAGCAAAACTGCCGACACTCAATGACGCTGCAAGAGCAATAATCATTGATTTCATTAGGTTATATTGTTTTGTTTAGTGTTTTTTCGCCGACAAAAGTACGAAAAATCTTTCAAATAGCTATCCGATTGCCCCTATTAATATCCGATTGCCACAACCCGCCCCC
>CAYYAA010000042.1:0-17537 GCA_964469875.1 uncultured Bacteroides sp. | reverse complement strand
TGTCACCGATGATTTTTACTGAGTTCTTGTTAGCACCTACAGTACCATCAGCGCCGAGGCCATAGAATTTAGCTTCAAAAGTGCTTTCGCCACCGAGAGCCATTTCTTCGAGTACGGGGAGTGAAGTGAATGTCACATCATCAACGATACCAACGGTGAAGTGGTCTTTAGGTTGGGGCAATGCGAGGTTTTCAAATACAGAGAGTACTTGTGCGGGAGTGGTGTCCTTAGAAGCGAGACCATAGCGACCGCCAACGATGATAGGAGCGTTCTCTTGGTTGTAGAAGCATTCTTTTACATCAAGGTACAAAGGTTCGCCGTTAGCACCGGGCTCTTTAGTACGGTCGAGGACTGCGATGCGCTTAGCTGTCTTAGGAACGGCAGCGAGGAAGTGCTTAGCAGAGAACGGACGATAGAGGTGAACAACAACGATACCAACTTTTTCGCCTTTAGCTATGAGGTAATCAATAGCTTCTTCAGCAGCTTGAGAGATAGAACCCATAGCGATGATAACGCGGTCAGCGTCTTTAGCACCGTAATAGTTGAACAAGTGATATTCACGACCTGTGATCTTAGAGATCTCAGCCATGTAGTTTTCAACGATTTCGGGAACAGCTTCGTAAGCCTTGTTGCTTGCTTCACGGTGTTGGAAGAAAACGTCACCGTTTTCAGCCATACCACGAGCAACAGGAGCTTCGGGAGTCATAGCGCGTTTGCGGAAGTCAGCGAGAGCTTCGCGGTCTACGAGGGGAGCGAGGTCCTCAGTCTCGAGGGCTTCGATTTTTTGGATTTCGTGAGAAGTACGGAAACCGTCGAAGAAGTTAACAAAAGGAACGCGAGATTTGATGGTAGAGAGGTGAGCAACACCGGCGAGGTCCATAACTTCTTGTACAGAGCCTTCTGCGAGCATAGCAAAACCGGTTTGACGAACTGACATTACGTCTTGGTGGTCACCGAAGATTGACAACGCGTGAGAAGCAAGAGTACGTGCAGAAACGTGGAACACGGTAGGAAGCAGTTCACCGGCGATTTTGTACATGTTAGGAATCATCAACAAGAGACCTTGAGAAGCGGTGTAAGTTGTTGTCAACGCACCGGCTTGAAGTGAACCGTGAACAGCACCGGCAGCGCCGCCTTCAGATTGCATCTCTTGAACGAGAACGGTTTCACCAAACATGTTTTTGCGACCTGCTGCAGACCAATCATCAACATATTCAGCCATAGTTGATGACGGTGTGATGGGGTAGATAGCAGCTACTTCTGTGAACATATAGCTCACGTGTGCGGCTGCTTGGTTACCGTCACAGGTCAAAAATTTCTTTTCTTTACTCATAATTTTAGTAATAGAGATTTATATACGAAAATGTTTGTTTTCAATATATTATGGTTATCTGGTGTAGAAGAGAGGTTATGATTCGATTTATTCGGCGAAATTACAAAAAATTCTCAAATAGCCAAAACATTAAATTTAAAATCGTTGCACTCAATACATTAAATAATGTTTAGAAGTTTTATGTTGTTGATTATTAGACTGTTGTTGGTGGCGGTTTTAATGGCTCATATTAGCGTTTAAACCACTTTTTGCTAATAGTTGTGAATTTTTTGTGGTAGTTACGTATCAAGGACCATATCGGTGACGGCATGGTTGTGATGTCGCTTGCCATCGGGTCTACAAACGAGGTCAGAGCTGGTTGCTCGCCGAATTGTTCGGGGTAGATCATCATTAGGTTGTTGCGTGAGAAGTATTTCTGCAGGTATGCCGGCATTTCGAGCATGGTTGTGGCATAAGATACGGAGTTGGCGCGTGCGCCGATGATAACGAGCAGGTCATCATCGAGGATTTTGCCGGAGCGTACTATGAAGTCATCGGCAGTCTCTATGGTGTCAAATTCGCATCTGATGTCTATGCCTTCTTGGTGGAGGACACCGCGTATGAGCGGTCGTATTTCCTCGGTGCAGTTGAATATTATGCGGCAACCGACACGGCGTGTTAAGCGTGAGATGCCTCTAACCCAACGGCTGAAGCCTGTCTCGTATTGTGCGCCTACGGGCACCCACACGACGATACGTGTCAAAGTGCTTGGTGGGATAAAACAGCGCGAAATGATAATCATCTTGTTGGTTGCACGCAATAGCTCGTCAACTTTGCTGCCGAAGAATGAGTCAATGACTGTCGTGCGGCGGTGCATACCGAGGATAATCTCAGTGATGTCGCGTTCTTCGATGACATTGAGCATGCCCGTTGCGAAGTTGAGGTCATAGCGGTCGAGAGCTGTGATGCTGATATCGGCAGATGCGCCGGCGTTGACGGCTTCCGTCAGTGAGTTCTTTGATACGGATTTTGCAGTTGATGAGTTGTCGTTGCGCACGTGAAGCGCATAGAAGTTGTGGCGACCGCGCTCGTTGCGCATTAGCACTGTCATTTCGACCAATGCCGAGACGGTGATCGGGTTGGCAACGGCAATGAGCGAGTTGTTAGTTCTGACCATTTTCAGTAGGTCGTCGCCTTCGCTGTCGAGGAGGTGGATTTTGAGCTTTGGTGCGCCTACGGCTGTGATGATAGGTGCGGCGGCGCAGGTTACGAGAATGACTAAGACGGTGCTGTTTAATACGCGCTCGTCAAACATTCCGAGGTTGTAACCGGTGGTGACGACAGCCAATGCGACAGCGGTGTGGGCGGTCGTTAAGCCGAAGATTACCAATCGGCTTGACCTGCCTAAGCCATTGGCTTTTTGAGCGATTAGAGCCGGAAGCCATTTGCCGATAAGAGCAACTGCGAGCATGATGGCTGAGACGGCAAGTGTGCCGGGGTTAAAGACGACTCGCAAGTTAATCATCATGCCGACGCTGATAAGGAAGTAGGGGATAAACAATGCGTTGCCGACAAACTCTATTGAGGTCATAAGCGGCGAGCCGACAGGCACATAGCGGTTAAGGATAAGTCCGGCGAGGAAAGCGCCGAGCACAGCCTCAAGTCCTATCATCTGAGCGGAGCAAGCAGCTAAGAATACCATTGCAAGGATAAACACATATTGCGTCACCTTATCGCGATAAGCCTTGAAAAACCAGCGTGTTATGCGAGGATAGGCATATAGTAGAGCTAAACACCACAGCACTAATTTGGCGATGAGGAAGACGATAGCACCGGGGTCAAATTCGCCTTCGCGTTTGACGTTGACAGCAGCAGCCAAGACGAGCAATGCGCCGATAACGGCGATGATAGTGCCTACTATTGCTATAAGCACGGCGGGGGCTTTCGTGATGCCGAAACGCACCGCAACGGGGTAGGAGATAAGAGTGTGGGAGGCATACATTGAGCCTAACAGCATGGCGGTAAGCCAGTCGAGGTGGAGCAGGTAGACGCTCGTCAGTACACCTAAGATTAATGGTATGGTTAGTGTAAGAAATCCAAAGAACAGACCTCGTTTCAGGTTGAGCTTGAGATGGAACATATCTATCTCAAGCCCGGCGAGAAACATAAGGTATAGCAGACCGACTTGCCCGAATATCGCGAAACTTGAATCGTTATCCAGAATTTTGAAACCGTATGGACCTATGATGACTCCGGCGACAATCATTCCGATGATATGTGGTATCTTTAACTTGTTTAGCAATAGTGGCGCGAACAAGATAATCACCAACACAATCAGAAAGATTTGTACCGGCTCTGTTACAAGGGCATTGATGGCGGTTAACATAGTGCTTTTCTCTTTTTAACGATGTCTTTAGGCATCGGTCTTCATGGAATAGGGGAGAGTATAGAATAATGTGCAGATAAAAGGCTACGAGACACGGAGTCTCGCTACTGATTACTTCAGCCCGCCTTTTTTCAGCATATATTGAGCGATTTGCACGGCGTTGAGGGCTGCACCTTTTTTGATTTGGTCGCCTACAACCCAAAATGACAAACCGTTTTCGTTTGTGAGGTCTTTGCGGATGCGACCAACATAAACGGGGTCTTTTCCGGCGATGTCTAAAGGCATCGGGTATTCGTTATTTGCGGGATTGTCAACGAGAACGAGGCCTTCGCCTTCGCTGAATGCTTTGCGAGCGGCTTCGACGCTGATGGGTGATTCTGTTTCGACCCAAATAGCTTCGCTGTGGGCGCGCATTACGGGGACGCGGACACAAGTCGCAGACACGTCAAGTTTAGGCGCGTGCATTATCTTTTTTGTCTCGTTGTACATCTTCATTTCCTCTTTGGTGTAACCGTTGTCGGTGAAGACGTCAATGTGAGGTATTACGTTGTAAGCTAATTGGTGTGCGAACTTTTTGACGGTAGGTTCTTCGCCGGCGCCGAGTTGACGATATTGCTCAACGAGCTCTTGCATAGCGGCAGCACCTGCGCCACTTGCTGCTTGGTAAGTGGCAACGTGCACGCGCTTGATAGGCGAAATGTCATTGATTGCTTTCAGCGCAACGACCATCTGGATTGTAGTGCAATTGGGGTTAGCGATGATGCGGCGCGGAGCGTTGAAAGCATCGTCGCCATTTACCTCCGGAACAACCAAAGGCACATCCTTCTCCATGCGGAATGCGCTTGAATTATCAATCATCAGAGCGCCGCCGGAGGTGATGGTGTCGGCAAATTCGAGAGAGGTTGAGCCGCCTGCCGAAACGAAGGCGACATCTATATTGCGGAAATCGTCAGGGTTCTTAGTGAGAAGTTTGACAGTGCAGTCACGACCACAGCAATGATATACGCGACCGGCACTGCGAACAGAGCCGAATAGTGTCAATTCGTCAATAGGAAAGTTTTGTTCTTCAAGAACTCGCATGAATTCTTGACCAACGGCGCCACTTGCGCCTACAATTGCGACATTCATATATATAATCTTTTTCGATGTGTAATTAAGTCTTTGTAAATCTTAGTGGCAAAGTTAGCAAAATTCTCATAAAAACAACCGTTTTAGGTGATTTTTACTCAAAAAAAGCGCGTTTTGCTCACATTCTAACACATTACGACAAGGATAAAACTGATGTTTTAACATTAGCGTTGCGTGACTTGTGTTTTGTGACCTTAGAATGTAGTGTAGAGTTAATACTAAAATTTTTTATTTTAAAAAGTCTTAATTGTATTTGTATATTGCTGAAATAGTGTATATTTGCAAAAAGTTTTATTATTAACTTTTGGGCGAATAATAAGTGCCATGAGATAAATTTCAGAATTATATAATTAGTAATCTAAAATAGACCGATGAAGAATAGATTTACTTATGTCTTAACGGCTTTGCTAATGATGTCAGCAGTTGAAGTCGGCGCTGTGCCGGCACGTCCCGGTATCAGAACGTACACACAACCTGACGGCACCGTTTTGAATGTGCAGCGCTTCGGTGATGAACGTGCTCACGTGTATATGACAGAGGACAACTATCCGCTCGCCGAAGGCGCTGACGGTGCGTTGTACTATGCAACAGTCGATGCAGACGGAAAGTTGCAACCCAGCACTTTCCTCGCGTCAAACATCTCTCGTCGTCAAGCTCCTGCAAAGAGCTTCTTGGCGTTGCTTCAACAAGATACAGATGTAAGCACATTGTTGAAAGCTCGCCGTGCTCACAGCAGCAAATTGCCGCAAGCAGGCATGGGCCGTGTAAGCAGCAGCTTCCCGACAAAGGGTAAGGTCAAAGGCTTGGCTGTATTGGTCGAGTATAAAAATCAGAAATTTGAGATTTCAAATCCTAAGCAATATTTCTCGGATATGCTTAATAAAGTTGGCTTTAGCGAGGATGGCGGCACAGGCTCGGCTTATGACTACTTCGTAGACAACTCTAACGGCGTGTTCCAGCCTGAGTTTGATGTCTATGGCCCTATTACACTCCCTTATGATTATTCATATTATGGAGCTAATGACCAATGGGGAAACGACGGTAAGGCCGAGTTGATGGCGGTTCATGCTGCCGACATTCTTGATCCGGATGTAGACTTCACTCAATATGACACCGATAACGATGGCTTGATAGATAATATGTATATCTTCTATGCCGGAGAGGGCGAAGCCGGTTCGGGCTCAAGCGATACTGTTTGGCCTCACTCATGGGATTTGCATGAGGCATATACTGAAGCATACATGTATGATGGTGTCCGTCTTGACCACTATGCTTGCTCTAATGAGCTTGAAGGTGGCACACCTGACGGTGTCGGCACCTTTGTCCATGAGTTCTCTCACGTGATGGGCTTGCCTGACTTGTATGACACTGAATATAATCACTCTGCGTCACCGCAATATTGGAATGTGCTTGACGTAGGTTGCTATAACAATAACAGCCGTACACCTCTCGGATATTCTATCTATGAGCGTAATGCTTTGGGATGGTTGACTCCGGATTTGATTGACGGTCGTGCGTCTGTAGAGTTGAAACCTGTTAATACATCGAACACGGGCTTTATCATTCAAACATCTAAAGAAAACGAATTTTATTTGTTTGAAAATCGTCAGCAAACAGGTTGGGATGCATACGCTCCCGGTCATGGTATGATGATTTGGCATATTGATTTTGACCAATCGGTGTTTGACTATAATACGGTGAACAATACCAAAAATCACCAATATGTAGATATCGTTGAGGCAAACAATAACCCGTCAGGCAAAACAACAGCAATGGCAGGTTATCCGTGGCCGGGTACATCAAACAAGACATCATTCACCTCCGTTACATCTCCGGCGTTCAAAGATTGGAGCGGTAATGCCATCAATTTGCCTATCACTGATATTGCGGAAAAAAATGGCGTGATTACATTTGACGTAAAAGGTGGCTGGTTTGAGATGGTAGCTCCGTCAAATATCGCGGTTAGCAACATTACAGCGTCAAGTTTCACAGTTAAATGGGACGCTGTTGAACATGCCACAACTTACCAAATTAATGTTTATACAAAGAGCTCTAACGGACGCAAATCTTATGTCTCAGGATATGAAGGTCTTGACCTTGGCGACGTAACTGAATATACAGTCAGCCACCTGCGCCCGGATACTGAATACTATTTCACACTCAAAGCAAGTGAAGAAGAAATCGAGTCTCAGCTCTCAGAGGAGACATCGGTGACAACCGGTCCGTTTGTGTTCGCTCAGGCATCAGTCGAAGTGCTCAGTCCGGAAAATGTGAGCGCGTCAGGCTTTGATGCTCGTTGGGAGGCAATGACAGATGCTGTTAGCTACAATTTAACTGTACAAGCTATTAATGAAGGCGCTGAAGTTGAGCACGATGTTACTTTCGGTGAAGGTACGACATTATCACTTCCTGACGGATGGTATCAAACCGGTGGTGACAATCCCACTTATGTAACAACAGGAAACGCCGGCGTGGCAATTCCGTCATTCAAGTTCGCAAAAGACGGCGTGATATTGCTCTCACCCGACTTTGGCGCACAAATTGTTTCAATATCATTCTGGTGTAAAGGTGTCAACGTGTCAACATCAGGCAGCTCTCTTGATGTTCAGGTAAGCATCAACGACGTATGGCAGACTGTTGAGCGCATTGTGCTCCCGACTAAGGGTACAACTTATACGCTTACTGACATCCCGACAGGTGCGCAGATGATGCGTTTTGTATATAACAAGGCTAATGGCAACTGTGCTCTCGACGATGTTTGCATCAAGTGTCAAGTTCAATCAGTTAGCACTGTTGAAGGCTATAATGCACTCAATGTTGGTAATGTTACACGTTACAACGTGAAAGGATTACCTGCCGGCATTACTAAGTATGCTTACAGCGTATCGGCAAATAATGCAGCCGGTGAAGTGTCATGTGAATCTGCTGAGATGAAAGTTGACTTGTCTGCAAGTTCAGGCATCAATGATGTAAAGACTAATGCAAACGGCAAAGTCGAATACTTTAACTTGCAAGGTATGCCTGTCAGCAACGGTAACCTAACCCCCGGCATCTATATCCGCCGTCAGGGTTCATCTGTTAAGAAGGTCGTTGTCCAATAAGATAACATACTGATAAAATCAATGCCCCGTCGAGGTCTAAGCCTTGACGGGGCATTGATTTTATGTGCGGATTTTTTTAGAGCTTCTTTGTAATGAAGTCGATGATGCGAGCGCAAGCAGTACCGTCACCATAAGGGTTGGCGATGCGTCGATTTGCTTCGTAGTATTCAGCATCGTCAAGGAAGCGAGATGCTTCGCTGACAATCTTCTTGCGGTCTGTTCCAACGAGGCGTATAGTTCCGGCTTCGAGAGCTTCGGGACGCTCAGTCACTTCGCGCATAACGAGAACGGGCTTGCCTAACGACGGCGCTTCTTCTTGTATGCCGCCGCTGTCTGTGATGATGAGATATGAACGCTTCATCAGATAGACAAATGGCAGGTATTCTGCCGGCTCAATAAAGAAGAAGTTAGCGTGAGTGATATTGCTAAAGGTCTCGGCTATCGGACGGCGCACGTTAGGGTTGAGGTGCATCGGATAAACGAAGTCTACATCGGGATAATGCTCTGACAGCTCTTTGAGAGCAAGACAGATGTTGTGGAATCCCTCGCCGAAGTTCTCGCGGCGGTGTCCGGTGATGACAACAAGGCGGCGTTTGCCGGTGTCGAGGCGGCTCATGTCATAGCCCATCTTGGCGATTGTGTCTTTGATTGATGCTTCAAGCTCACTGTTGGCTTCGATTTTGGCTACAACGGTGTGAAGGGCATCAATGACGGTGTTGCCGGTGACGGTAATGTTGTCGTCAGAAACATTTTCGCGCAGTAGGTTTTGGCGCGAGCAGTCGGTTGGTGAGAAGTGCAGTGTCGCGATGCGTCCTGTCAGTTGGCGATTCATCTCCTCCGGGAATGGAGAGTAGATGTTGCCTGTGCGCAGACCTGCCTCAACGTGACCTACCGGTATTTGCAGGTAATAAGCACTCAGGGCGGCTGCCGTTGATGTCGCGGTGTCACCGTGCACGAGTACGAGGTCGGGTTGTTCCGCTTTGAGGATGTCGCGCATTCCGAGGAGGATGCGTGATGTCACGTCAAAGAGGTCTTGACCTTGCTGCATGATGTTGAGGTCATAGTCAGGCGTAATTTCAAAAAGATTCAGCACTTGGTCGAGCATCTGACGATGTTGTCCCGTGACAGCTACAATGGTCTTGAATTGGTCAGGCTTAGCTTGTAGAGCTTTGACCAACGGTGCCATCTTAATAGCTTCGGGACGAGTGCCGAATGTCAACATTATCTTTTTCATTACTGAGCGTTTTATTAGAAACTTCTCCACAATAGCCACCAAGCGAATTTCAGCTTGATGATTTCGCGTTTGAAGCGTTTAGGTTGTTCGATAAAACGGTAGACAAACTCAATGTTGTGGTCGATAAACCAGCGTGGTGCGCGGCGGATGCGTCCGGTGTAGACATCATAGCTGCCGCCCAAGCCTTGATATATCGCCTTGTGGCGTTTGAGCATTTCTGCCATGAGTATTTCCTGCGTTGGCGAGCCCATAGCGACAAAGACCACGTCAGGACGCTTCTCTGCGACATCGTCAATAAGTGCTTGACGCTCTTCTGGAGTCTTCAGATAACCATCGCGAGCGCCAACGATGTTGATGCCGGGAAATTCCTCGCGTAGTTTGCGAACAACTTCAGCGTGGACTTCGGGCTTTGCTCCGATGATATAGAATGATTTGTCTTGATAGTGGCGTTTGATAATCTCAAGCCATAACTCGCAACCGGCGATTTTCTTTACCTGCTTGTAGCCTTTTTGGTGCATAGCAAGCACGGGCGCAGAGCCGTCGCAGTATGCGATGTTAGAGTTGATGATAGAGAGCGTTTGCGGATTGGCTTTAATCATCTTTTCAGCATTGACGGCAACGAGTATTCCTTTTTGCTCATCAGCAAATGAGATAAGCTCGTCAACATCGCTGAAGGGATAGATTTCGACGTTACGCAGTTTTACTTTTTGCATTGTGTTTTTCCTTTAGTTCTATCTTGTTATCAGTAAGAGGTTGAGTTTGATGTCACTCAATCGTTATTTCTTGAAGATGCCGCAGAAGTCGAGCGTCACCTTGTCTTCGCAGTATGGCAAAGCACGGAACGGAGTGTGAGCAGTCAAGAAAGCTACGATGTCAGCGCGTTTGTAAGCCTCATCTGTCGGAGTCAGAGTGTATTTGGGATGTTCTGTTACATTCGGCTCAACGACGAGGAGTTCGGCGCCTGTTTCGGCTTCAAAGACTTGGTCGATGATGTGACGTGCGGGACTCTCGCGAAGGTCATCAATATCCGGTTTGAAGGCTACACCCATAAGGGCAACGACCGGCATACGGTTGTTGTCGAGGCGGAACTTCAAGATGGCGTTGATAATCTTTTGAGCACACCAGTCAGCCTTGCCGTTATTGATGGCGCGAGCTTGTGCGATGATACGAGCTTCCTCGGGGAAGGCGGCAGTGATGAAGTAGGGGTCAACGGCGATGCAGTGGCCACCTACGCCGCAACCGGGTTGCAGGATGTTGACACGCGGGTGTTTGTTGGCGAGACGGATGAGGTCCCAAACATTGATGCCGGCTTTGTCGCAGATGAGCGACAACTCGTTGGCAAATGCGATTTGAACGTCACGAGAAGAGTTCTCGGTTAGTTTGCACATCTCGGCAGTGCGGCAGTTGGTCGGGTGGAGCTCACCTTGTACAAATTGGCTGTAAAATTCGATAGCTTTCTTTGTAGATGCTTCGTTCATACCGCCAATGACGCGGTCATTGTGGACGAGCTCGTAGATGACATTACCGGGCAATACGCGTTCCGGGCAGTATGCGATATAAATTTTATCGCGTAACTCCGGACGTTCGGCGAAGATGATTTCAGCCATAGCCTCGGTTGTGCCTACAGGAGATGTTGACTCAATAACATATAAGTCGCCTTCTTTCAAGAAGGGGATTACAGAGCGTGTAGCGGCTTCAACGTATGATACGTCGGGTTGATGGTCGCCTTTGAACGGAGTAGGTACGACCATGAAATAGGCATCTGATGTGACGGGAGTAGTTGCTGCGTGAAGTGAACCGTCGGCAACGACTTCTTTAAGCATATCGCCCAAACCGGGCTCGATGATGTGAAGCTGTCCGGCGTTTGTTTTGTCTACAACTGATTGGTTAATGTCTACACCGTGTACTTTAACGCCGTGTTTTGCTGCGATGATAGCTGTTGGCAGGCCGATATAGCCAAGCCCCATGAAACAAGCATTCATTAGTCTATTAGATTTTTAAGAACCTCTAACGGTTCGTAATTATTGCAATAATTTTTGCGCAAAATTATATAAAATATGTGTTATAACCAACAAATTAGCTATTTTTATAAGTTGTAGAGCTAAAATAGCCGTGATGTGAAAGTATTTGCGTAAAAATTGCGATAAATATAATCTATAAATTTGCTTAAATATAATTAATTTTGTAAATTTGCGGCAAGAATGATTCGCAATTATATATAACTCAAAAACCGCAATACCATGCAACTGAGAAAACTGCCGGCCAATGCCAAATATATTTGTTTCATCGCGTTTGTCATCGTGATGTCGGTGCTTACTTCATGTTTTTATAGGTCTGATTCTGACGACGAGCTGACTTGCCCCGGCGTGTCTAAGGAGTTAGCTGATATGCGCAAGTCTTTAATTTCGGATTTGCAATATGACTTGTCTTTTGTTATTCCGTCAGAAATGGATTCTTGTGTTCAAGGCAAGAGTTGTATTACGCTTACCCTTAAAGATAAGGAGCGCGTAGTGATTGATTTTAAGGCAGATGACAGCAGCCTGCTGACATTATCAGTCAACGGCAAGAATATCTCTGACTACAATATTACAAACGAACATATTATCATCCCGGAGCGTTATCTGCGTGCCGGAGAGAATAAGATTGAATTGAGCTTTGTCGCAGGTGAACAGTCGCTCAATCGCAATAGTGACTATATGTACACCTTGCTTGTGCCTGACCGTGCGCGAACTCTTTTCCCCTGTTTCGACCAACCAAATCTCAAAGCTACATACAACTTGACCTTAGAGATACCTCAGCAATGGCTTGCCGTGTCAAATACGACAATCGCCTCTGAAAGCCGCATTGAAGGCGGACGGAAGGTGATAAAATTCTCACCGACAGAGCCGCTCAGCACCTATCTTTTCTCTTTTGTTGTCGGAAAATTTGAGCATCAGACTCGCGACTATGGTGACCGCAAAATATCAGCCTATTATCGCGAAACAGACCCTAAAAAGTTGCAACAACTCAACACAATCTTTGACCAGATATTTGCCGCTCTTGATTGGCTTGAAGATTATACCGGTATACGCTATCCTTTTGCCAAATATGACTTCATAATCCTGCCCGGCTTTCAGTTTGGCGGCATGGAACACACGGGAGCGACGCTCTACAATGACCGCATGATGTTCTTCGGCGAATATCCGACGGCAGACGAACAGCTGATGCGCTCACAAATCATAGCACATGAGACCGCTCACATGTGGTTTGGTGACTATGTGACAATGGATTGGTTTGATGATGTGTGGACAAAGGAGGTATTCGCCAACTACTTTGCCGCTATTATTACCGAACCAATGTATCCTGATATTGACCATGACCTTTACCGTCTGCGCACCTTTGCGGCTTTAGCGATGAACGAAGACCGCACCGAGGGCGCTACAGCTATACAGCAGCAACTCGACAACCTGCAAGATGCAGGACTTGTCTACAACAACATTATATATAATAAGGCTCCTGTCATGATGTTTAAGCTCGTCGAACTGATGGGCGAGGATGCATTCAAAGAGGGAATACGTGATTACCTTAACAAATTTGCCTATGGCAATGCAACTTGGGATGACCTTATTGACATACTTTGCAGCAAGACAGATAAGAACCTACACGACTTTAGCGATGTGTGGGTTAAAGCTGCCGGAATGCCGACAATCACCATGCGTCAAGACAATAGAGGCTTCACCGTTTCGCAAGCAGACCCATACGAGCGAGGCTTCCTTTGGCAACAATCATTTAAGGTGAAGGCTGTGCTCGGCAGTAGGGCAGAGGACATAAAAATTGATATGGCTGATGATGCGCAGAGTTATGTGCTGATGTTCCGTCCCGATGCACTCCTGCCGAATAGCGATGGCAAGGGCTATGGATTTTTCTTGCCGGATAGCAATAGCCTGAAATATATTGCAAGCCATTGGTCGGAACTTGAAGATGATATAACACGCCAATCTCTGGTTATGACCTTAGAGGAATGTTACCACCATGGCGAGTTCTCGGCAGAACAGGCGTTGCAGTCATTCTTTAACGGCGTAAAGCGTGAGAGCAACGAGTTGATAGCTACAACAGTAATAAAATATATAGGCTATATCTGTAGTCACTGCAGCGGCAAATTGCGTGAGCAAACAGAGCAACAGTTAGCTCAATTGGCAACGACCTTGCAGTCACCGACACAGCAGTTGACCGTTGACCGTCAACTCATCGCTATAGCGACCAACCGTCAACTAATTGATGAACTTTATGGCCATTTTAGTAGACGGGACAAAGAGACATGGAGTGAGGATGACTATACGACACTCGCTTATGAACTCGCAATCCGCATGCCCGACAAGGCAAAAGAAATCTTGAAACAGCAACGCGCACAAATCACCAACGCCGACCGCTTGGCGAAATTTGACTATATCAGTCGCGCTTGCACAGCCGACACCGTGCAGCTCGACAAACTCTTTGAGAGCCTGAAGGACGTGAAGAATCGCCGCATTGAACCGTATGCTGCGAGCCTGCTTTATTATCTCAACCACCCGACACGCGACAGATATGCCGTTAAGTACATCCGTCCATGTCTTGAAATGTTGCAAGAGATACAGCGCACAGGCGATATCTTCTTCCCGACACGTTGGCTATATTCGCTGCTTGACGGTCACCGATGCAACGCCGCTTATGATGAAGTTGAGAAATTCCTCAAAGACAATCCCGACTATCCTCAACTGCTACGCAACAAAATTCTCCTTGCAAGCTATCGACCCGGAGTTAAGTGAGTAGGAGACTTTAGCAAAGGCACTCATTTTTTTTGCTCATTATCGGCACGTGTTGTTGATTTTTTGTTTATCTTTGCGCGTAAACCACTAAAACTCTCCACTATGAATGATAATAAGCACTACGTAATAACAATCGGTCGCACCTTTGGCAGTGGCGGTCGCGCCCTTGGACGTTTGCTCGCTGATAAACTTGGCATTGACTATTACGATAAAGAGTTGCTCGTAGAGGCAGCAAAGAAGTCGGGACTCAGTCGCGAATATTTTGAGCGCAACGATGAGCGCACGCCGTCGTTTATCTCAGGCTTGATTCCATTCAGTTTGGGCTTTAATCCGATGGCATGGTATAATGATCCATCATCTATCAGCTCGGACAATATCTATAAAGCGCAAAGTGATTTGATACACGAGCTTGCCGAGCGCGGCTCATGTGTCATCGTTGGCAGAAGTGCCGACTATGTATTGCGCGATGTAGATAACGTGGTTAATATCTTTGTCCATGCGCCAATAGAGCACTGTGTAGACCGCATTGTCGGACGCAACGAGTGCAAGAGTCGCGCTGAGGCACAAGCCCTTGCCGAAAAGACCAACAAACTACGCTCGTCATATTATAACTTCTATACCGACAAGCGCTGGGGCGATGCACGCAGCTATGACTTGACCTTTGACTCATCGCTTATCACGCTCGATGATATGGCGGAGATTATAAAGCAATATATAAAATGTCGCTTTGCGTGACGATAAAATGCGATTGTATTTGCAAATTCGCATAAAGTTGCTAATTTTGCATCTGTGATTTAATTTTCACGTAAGTATTATTCATCAATCATTCTACGGCATGACCGAAGACGCTAAAAAGCTATTGCAACAAGACAAAGACGGTCTTGAAAATTATGAATACCTCGCCAATCATATAGATTCATGCGAGGATGATGACCTCGAAGTCATCGTGAACAATATGATAACCGTTGACCGCACGGGACAATATTTGGCGAGTGCAGCGCGCTATCTTAATGCTATCGACGCAGCTAAGTACACTAAAATCATCAAACAGCTCGTTGCCGCAACTATCGACAAAGACCGTGAACACAGATTTCTTGCCGATATCCTAACATCTATTTACGGTGAGAACTATCAGGATAACGCAGAGGAGCTGTCAAACACAGACAATAATTTTCGCCGTATTTACAAACGGTTGTTCCCTAATCCTGACAGCTTGTAGACAAAAAGATGACACGATATCTCCTTTCATTATTCATTATGCTGTTCGGTCTGTCGGCATGCAGTGCCTCGCCGAGCGATAAAACATCTGAATCACAAACGACACAACCCGCTATGACCAATAATTCAGACACAACATCAGTGACTATTGATGTTAAAACGTCAATGGGCGATTTTACAATTCTGCTCTATGGCGATACCCCGCGCCACCGCGATAACTTCGTGAAGTTGGTAAAGGAAAACTATTATGACGGCGTGCTATTCCACCGTGTTATTGACCAATTTATGGTGCAAACCGGTGACCCGGATTCAAAGAATGCCAAACCCGGTGAAATGCTTGGCTCAGGTGGCCCCGACTATGAAATAGACCCTGAATTTGTTTTCCCCAAGCACTTCCACAAACGCGGAGCACTCGCAGCCGCTCGCAACGGTGATAATGTTAACCCTGAGAAGAAGTCATCAGGCTCGCAATTCTATATCGTTACAGGCAAGGTTATCGACAAAGCACAGTTGGCACAGATGGAACACTACTTGCGCAATCAGCAGATGCAAAGCTACTTTGACGATTTGCGCCGTCAGCATCGCGATGAAATCATGCAGCTCCGTCGCAATCGTGACTCTGTTGGCATGAACGAGATGCAGGAGAAATTGGTTAAGGAAGTAGAAGCAAAATTCAAAGACGAACCTTCACCGTTCACCGACGAAATTCGAGAGGCTTACTCCACTATCGGCGGCACTCCACACCTCGACGGCTCTTATACCGTTTTTGGTGAAGTCACAAAGGGCATGGACGTTATTGACAAAATACAAAAAGTCAAGACTGACCGCAACGACCGCCCTGTTGAGGATGTAAAGATTATCTCAATGAAGATTGTCAAATAAGATTTACAAGCATAAAAAACTCATAGCGGAAGGGCATAAGACATCAATCTTATGTTCTTCCGCTCATTCTATAAATTATGATTGAATACAATCGTTTTAAACTTGATAACGGCTTGCGCGTGATACATCACTACGACAGCAGCTCGGCAATGGTTGCCGTCAATGTGATGTATAATGTAGGTGCGCGAGACGAGCAACGCGAGTTGACCGGCATTGCACACCTCTTTGAACACCTTATGTTTGGAGGTTCGATTAACATTCCTGAATTTGATACGGAGATAGAGCGTGCCGGCGGTGTAAATAACGCATGGACGAGCAATGACTTCACAGACTTCTATGACCTCGTTCCGGCTCAGAATGTCGAGACGGCTTTCTATCTTGAAAGTGACCGTATGCTGTCACTCGCATTTAATCCGCACGCATTGGAGGTGCAACGCTCTGTGGTGATAGAAGAGTTTAAGCAACAGTGTCTTAACCGCCCTTATGGTGATATGATGCACCGTTTGCGCCGTCTTGTCTATGGTGAACAACATCCATATAGTTGGCCTGTTATCGGCATAAAACCCGAACATATTGCAGCTGTGACAGAAGATGATGTGCGCCGATGGTTCTTTGCGCACTACGCTCCCGATAACGCAGTACTCGCCGTTGCCGGAAATATTACCATTGAAGACACCAAACGCTTGGTTGAGAAATGGTTCGCCGACATACCCTGCCGCAATGTCAAGCCGCGAGAATTGCCTGCACCGGAGTTCCCGACGCATGATGTTATAGACACGATGTATGGCGATGTGCCGCAAGCTATGGTGACGATTGCTATCCCGATGGCTGAATATGGCACAAAAGAATATTTTGCATCAGATGTAATATCAGATCTTCTTGCGCTTGGTCGCTCGTCGCGTTTGTTTAGAAACTTAGTGATTGGTGGCAACGGCCTGTTCAGTTCAGCAGATGCGTCAATTGCAGGAAGTGAACATGAAGGTATGTTCTTGATAAATGCTCGTATCAACGACGATAGCGATGAGGCAATAGCCGAAGCACGACGCTTGCTCATAGAGCAGGCGCGACGACTCGCCATTCCCGGTGAGGTTACGTCGGATGAATTGGAACGTACGCTAAATCATTTTGAGTCTACCTTTATGTTTAGCAATATGGATTGCGAATCAAAAGCACTGACGTTGGCGCAGTGTGAGATGCACGATGAAGATGTTAATGCGACAGTCGCACGTCAGCGCAGTGTCACTATAGCCGATATAGTCGCCACAGCAAATAAACTTTTTAACGAAACTCCAACTGTAACATTAAATTATCTCACCAAGAGATAAACACGTCAATGATGCCTGCTAAATGGTTGATATTTTGGTGAATTATGTTGATTTAAACTGAAATAAATGTTTGGAAAAATCGGCAAGAAGTGTTATTTTTGCGATTGATAACTCCGCCACGAAATCTTAAAGACGATGAATACTCAACCATATTACCCGATAGGCAT